>NZ_JALOCP010000031.1:0-106679 GCF_030511745.1 Paraburkholderia sp. SECH4 | reverse complement strand
ACGGACCATTCAGGTACTGGATCGCCGCGCTATACGTCGAACCGGCATTGGTGCTGCCTGCCACGCCGCCCAGCGCATACGAACCGCTCACCGTCAGGCCATACATGCTCGGCGACGTGTACACCAGCGAGTTATTCACGCGGTACAGCGTATCCAGCGAATCGATATCGCCCGGGTGTGCGCCGTATGCGCCCGTCAGCCACGTGGTCGGGCTATAAGGCGACAGCAGCGTGTAGTACGACGTGTATTGACGGCCGGCCGTGAACGAGCCGTAGGTGGCGTTGGCCACGCCGACGTACGCTTGCCGGTTGAACGCCAGACCGGAGACGGCCTGTGCGCCGGTTGCACTGTTAAAGCCTTCTTCCAACTGGAAGATCGCCTTCGTGCCGCCGCCCAGATCTTCGGCACCCTTCAGGCCGAAACGGCTGCCTGCCCAGATGCCGTTCACCATCTTGATCACCGAGCGACCGCCACTCGTCGAACCAAGCGACGTCTGGCTGCTCTGATAACCGATCCCCGCATCGACGATCCCGTACAGCGTCACACTGCTCTGAGCGTGCGCGCCGAGGGCGACCAACCCAAGGGCCGAGGTTGCTATTACCTTTTTCATTTCTGCTCCTCTTTAAAAATCTTTTCTCAATCTCTAACACCCGTAATCGCCCCGCTAATCCAAGGTGTGCAGAGCTAGCCGGCTCAGCATGCCGGTGCAAATGCGAAGAGGGGTGAGCACTGAGTGACGCCTGGATCTCCAAACCAGCACGAAGTGTCGTTCAAACGCGATCCGATGTCTTTCGGGGTTTATACGCATTTGTACGATCTAGTTAGTTTTTTTCTGGTGCGATTTTGATTGAGTTAGCGCGGCCGGCCTGATCAGCCCGAGGTTCCGAACAACTGCACCACCAGACCACGCAGCCAACGGTTGCCCGCTTCGTGGTGATATCTGGCGTGCCAGTGCTGCCGAACGGCAAAACCATCCACAGGAACCGGACACGGATGGACCGCCAGATCATTGACCTTTGCCAGCGTCTCACCGATGTGTCGCGGCAGCGTGGCGATCAGGTCGGTACTCTTGATGATCGCCCCGAGCCCGAGGAAACCCGGTAACTCCAGCACCACGTCGCGATCGATATGCTCACGGACCAGCGCCTGTTCGAGCAGTTGCGCTCCCGTCCCCGCAGTGATCGCGACATGTCCCTCCGCGCGATAGTGCTTCAGGCCGAGTTTGGTGCCTAACCTCGGGTGACGGCGATTCGCCAGACAGACCCAGTCCTGCAGGTATAGCTGCTGCTGGTAAATCCCACCGCCAAGCCAGGGCACATGGCCGATCGCAAGGTCGGCCTCACCGGATTCCAGCGCCCGCTCCGTATTGCCGTCAATCCTCGTCGCTTCGAGGCGTAGACCCGGCGCCTGCGCGCGCACGTGCGCCAGCAATCGCGGAAGCAGCGTTATGTGGCTGGCGTCGGTCATGCAGATACGGAACCGCCGCTTCGCGGTGGCTGGATCGAACTCGATCTCCCAGGCAGCGAAGCGTCGCAGCGATTCGAGAATCTCCCGGCACGGGCCGATCAGCGCATCGGCTTGCGGTGTTGGCGCCATACCGCCCGATGTACGTATGAACAACGGGTCCTGCAGATGCTCCCGCAAACGCCCGAGCCAGATGCTAATCGTCGGCTGACTTTGTCCGAGCTGCTCGGCCACACGCGTGACGCTGCGGGCGTCGTACAGAAGGTCGAAAAGTTGTAGAAGTTTCAGATCAGGAAGTTCGGTCGAGTTCATAGGATTATTGCCCTCCGCAATGACGTCATTGTATTCATTGCATTGCCGATATGAGCGTCGGCCCGTATCGTGGTCTCCATGTTGAGGAGACGGCAGTGAAGATTGCGATTCTGGGTGCGGGGGCGCTGGGCTGCGCCATTGGCGCGGC
Source organism: Paraburkholderia sp. SECH4 (assembly GCF_030511745.1). Taxonomy (NCBI): domain Bacteria; kingdom Pseudomonadati; phylum Pseudomonadota; class Betaproteobacteria; order Burkholderiales; family Burkholderiaceae; genus Paraburkholderia; species Paraburkholderia sp. SECH4. The sequence continues at coordinate 104,755 of NZ_JALOCP010000031.1, read as the reverse complement.
GCTGACCGAAGGCGGCAACGAGGTCTGGTTGCTGAACCGTTCGGTGGTGCATGTGGAGGCGATGAGGTGTGACGGACTACAGGTGGACGATGCGGATGGTTCCCGTCGCGTGAAGGTCCGCGCGGCGACACAGGCGGCCGAGGCCGGTGTCGTCGATCTGGTCGTCGTGCTGGTCAAATCGTTTCACACCGATGCCGCGATGCGCGGCGCACTGGAGCTGATCGGACCCGAAACGCTGGTCCTGTCGTTACAGAACGGCCTGGGGCACGAAGATGTGCTCGCCGGCATCGTGGGGCGCGAACGCGTGCTGGCTGGCAAAACGTACGTTGGCGGCGTGATGCGCAACCCGGGCCACATCGAGTCAGGTGTCGCCGGCAAGGCCACCTACATCGGCGAACTCGACGGCCGGATTACCTCCCGCGCGACGGCGCTCGCCGCAACCTTCAACGCCGCCGGACTAGCCACCACGGTCAGCGACAACATCGTCGGCACGATGTGGGACAAGCTGCTGGTCAATGTCGCGACTGGCGCGCTGACCGGCATCACCGGCCTGACGTACGGCCAACTCTACGACGAAGCGCTTCTGAAGACGACCGCGCTCGCAGCGGTCGCCGAGGCGATGGCGGTCGCTCGCGCCGCCGGTGTGAAGCTCTCCACCACTAATCCCGAACGCCCGTGGACGCTCGCCGGAGAAGGACTCTCCCCTGCCTTCAAGACCTCGATGTTGCAAAGCCTCGAGAAGGGCTCCATCACCGAAATCGACTTTATCAACGGCGCGGTCGTGTGCTGGGGACAACGGCACGGCGTGCCGACCCCGGTCAACGCGACGCTGGTGGCCTGCATCAAGGGCATCGAGCGCGCCATGACCGACCGACAACATTGGGAGACAACCGTATGAACGGCAGCAAGGCCTATCTGGAGCACGTCGCCATCTGGGTAAAAGATATTCAGTGGCATATCCGTTTTTTCGAAGACGTGCTCGGCATGACGATGCGCGAGGTCGACGGCACTGTCGACGAACCCCGGCAGTACTGGACGCTCGGCGGTCTGCAATTCATCCATAACCCCAACCATGATGCGCCTGAAGGCCGGCTCGGCCATCTCGGCGTGATGTGCGAAGACATGGAGGCGGCGCTCGCCGCCGCGCATCGATACGACGTCAGCGAAATGCCGCAGGGACGCAACTGGTTGCGCTTGCCGGACGGACTCGCCGTCGAACTGATTCAGGCCAGGCCCGCATCGTGCGTGGCGCGGGCACTGGACATCAACCCGCGTGCGGAGGTGTGACATGACGATCGTCGATAAATACTGGGACGATGCCCGCGAAGGCGACGAATGCGTGAGCCCGACTTACACGGTGACCAAAGAGCGCATCCTGGCCTACGCCGATCTCACTGGCGATCACACGCCGGTCCACGTAGACGAGGCATACGCGAACGCGAGCCACTTCGGCTCGATCGTCGCACACGGCCTGTTTGGCTTGTCTATTGCCGATGGCCTCAAGACCCAAAGCACTTATCGCTTCCTGCCCGGCATGTCGCTCGGCTGGACGTGGGATTTCAACCTGCCGATCAAGGTCAACGATTTGCTGCACGTGAAATTCCGCGTGGGCGCGATGCGCGCGAGCAAAAGCCGTCCAGACTGGGGCATCGTCGTGCTGCCCTCCGATCTGATCAATCAGGATGGCCAGGTTGTCCAGCACGGCGAACATCGTCTGATGGTGCCGCGCCGACCGGGAGCGTTCTGATGCAAGCCCGTCCTCTCGAAGGTATTCGCGTCGTCGACTACAGCCACTTCCTGGCCGGCCCGTACGTCGGGCGCTGCCTCGCGGCGCTCGGCGCCGAAGTCATCAAGGTCGAACGTCCGGTCAGCGGCGACGCTGGACGTCAACACGCCACCGTGCTCGATGATGAGCAGAGCGGCTACTTCCTGCAGCTCAACATGGGAAAACGCGGTGTTAGCGTCAACATGAAGGACTCGCGCGGCAAGGAATTCATGCAGCGTCTGTGCGACTCGGCGGACGTGTTTGTCGAAAACTATCGGCCCGGCGCGCTGAACAAGCTCGGGCTCGGCTATGACGAGTTGTCCGCACGCAATCCGAGCCTCGTCTACTGCTCGATCTCGGCATATGGCCATACGGGGCCGGACGCGCATCGCGCCGGCTTCGGCCTGATTGCCGAAGCGAAGAGCGGGATCATGCAGATGATCGGTAGTCCCGGCGAGCCGCCGCCGCTGATGCGCATCTCGCTCGGCGACATGTACACCGGCATTCACGCGGTGGCGGCGATCAACGCAGCGCTACTCGGTCGCGCAAAGAGCGGCCGGGGCCAGCACATCGATATGGCGCTGTACGACACGCTGGTGTCGATGCACGAATACGCGGTGCAGTGCTACACGATGCAAGGCGTCGTCCCCGAACAGACCGGTCACGACATGCCGACGTCGACGCTCTACGGCGTGTTCCGTGCCGCTGATGGCGACCTTGTGATCGCCGCGCAAGTAGACGACGCATGGAAGCGTTTCGCAGCGCTGATCGAAGCGCATGGCGCCCCCGCTGGCTTCGGCACCGACACGCGTTTTCACACCCTCGCGGGGCGCAATACGAACCGGTTGGAGATTCTGTCCATCGTGAAACCCTGGGTGGCCAACCAGCCGGTCGCACAGGTGCTGGAGCTGCTCGATGGCATTGACGTGCCTTGTGCGAAGGTGCAACGCATCGACGAAGTGCTCACCGATCCGCAGATCGTCGCGCGAGGCATGGTAGTCGAGCAGGAGCACCCGCGTTACGGGAAGTTGCGTCTGCCGAACCTGCCGTTCCGGTTCTCCGACTGCGACACGACGATTCACGAGGTCGCGCCCGATCTCGGTCAGCACAACGCGGTAGTCGCGCAGTCGCTCGGCTTCGGTGCCGCCGAAATCGACGCAATGCAAACCGATGGTGTGCTGTATTCAAAGCTGAGGCCGTGATGACTGACCAGTACGCCGTGATCGGCAACCCAATCGGCCATACGAAATCTCCGCTGATCCACGGCCTCTTCGCGCAAGAGACACAGCAGGACATGTCCTATACGGCCATCGAGGGTCCAGTCGAGCCGCAGGATGCCTTCGCCGGGACCGTCCATGCGTTCGTCGCGGCGGGCGGCAAAGGCATGAACGTGACCGCGCCGTTCAAGCTGAAGGCGTTCGCGATCGCCGATGAGCGCAGCGAGCGCGCCGCACTGGCCGGCGCGGCCAACGCGCTGAGCTTCAAGGATGGCCGGATCGTTGCCGAGAACTTCGACGGTGTCGGCCTGGTGCGCGACATCGAAGTTAACCTGAGCCTGCCGATGGCCGGCAAGCGCGTGCTGGTTCTTGGCGCGGGGGGCGCAGTGCGTGGCGCATTGCTACCGTTCATTGCGGCGCGCCCTGGTGAACTGGTCATCGCAAACAGGGACGTCTCCAAGGTAAAGGCGCTGGTAGCGCAAGTCGCGGCCGGAAGTCCCCTGGTCGCCTGCGGCTACGGCGAGCTTGAAACGATGGGACGCTTCGACCTGGTGGTCAATGCGACATCGGCCAGCCTCACCGGCGAGTTGCCGCCGGTTCCGCCGAGCGTTTTCAGCCCATCGGGTGTGGCCTATGAACTCGCCTACGGCAAGCGACTGACGCCTTTCCTGAGGCTCGCACGCAATGCGGGCGTGGCGGGCGTCGCGGACGGTGTCGGCATGCTGGTGGAGCAAGCCGCGGAAGCATTCGCCTGGTGGCGCGGCGTACGGCCCCAGACGCATGCCGTAATCGACAGGCTTACCGTTCCGCTCGATTGAGCTTGAACCGACACCATATCGGGGAAAAGACGCGCCTATGAATTTTTTCTGTCGCCCAAGACAATTTTGTGGATATTAGCCGGATACACCCAGTCGCGGGCCTGCCGCTCGATAAGATCCATAAATGCTGGGGGGCCACTGCAGTAGATCTGAGTGTTCGCATGTGCCGGGCTCATCGCGTGCGAAGTGGTCTGCTCCAATCGGTCAGCATTCAAGCCAAAATGGTGATGGATCCCACCTTCCCTTTTAAGCGCGTCGAGTTCTTTCCGAAAGACTGCACGTTCAGGTGATCGAGCGAAGTTGTGCAGCTCGAATTTTTGACCTGCCAAGGCAAGCCGATTCGCGATTCCCGCTATCGATGCGGCGCCAACGCCTCCAGCAAAAAGAATAGATCGTGTGCTATCGTCTAAAACAACCGTAGGACTCCGTGGCGTTACGATGAACGCCTCGTCTCCTTGACTCAGTGAGATGTCAGCCGTTTCTGCGTCCGTATCGTCATCATCCTGTCGCACAGCGATCACATATGCGCTCGGCCGGGACGTAAAACAGCACAGCGGATATATTCTTTCCTTGCAGATGACGTTGTCCCGAACAAGGGTGATGCAAGCGCCATCGTCAAACGACGGAAGCTCCGATCGGGACCTGGCTTGAAGTTCAACGGCATGGTAACTCTCGGCAAGTTGCCATTTCCGTGTGATGATGACCGGGAGGAGGTTGTCGTGCATGTCTTCTCCAATAGGATCTTCGTCTTCCGAAATCGGGAGTTCGTCGATGTATGGATTGCATGAGATGGCCGGCCCAGGAAACTGTTCGAAGGACCGCTGAATGTCAGATTCAGGTTAGGGCGCGAGAAATCCACCAGCAAGGCGTTCAACGCGCATACCACGTATACAACCATGCGGATAAAGGTGGCCGTTGGCTGGTTTTCACCCTTCGCTTAGTTCAACCGCGCCTCAGGCGCCAAAGTGTGAGTGCACCGTGAACCTCGAATGCGGCCACACCTTCTCTTTCAGCCCCGACGGCGAACACTTCCTGCTCGACGGCGAGCCGTTCCAGATTCGCAGCGGCGAGATGCACCCGGCCCGCATCCCACGCGAGTATTGGCAGCATCGAATCAGGATGGCCAAGGCGATGGGGATGAACTGCATCGCCTTGTACATCATGTGGAATTACCACGAGACACGTCCGGGCGTGTTCGATTTCCGCAGCGGCAACCGCGATATCGAGGCCTTCATCCGGCTGTGCCAGTCCGAAGGAATGTGGGTGCTGCTGCGCCCCGGGCCCTACGTCTGCGCCGAATGGGATCTGGGAGGGCTCCCTTCCTACCTGTTGAGCGATCCGGACGTCCAGTTGAGGACCGACTCGGCCACCGATGCTCGTTACATGGCGGCGGTGGCTCGCTACATCGAGGAACTGGTCCCACGTATTAAGCCGTTGCTGACCCAAAACGGCGGACCGATCCTGATGATCCAGATCGAAAATGAATTCGGTTCGTATGCGAGCAATCCGGCATACCTCGAAGAGCTCAGGCAGCTTTGGCTCAAAGGAGGTGTAACCGGGCCGTTCTACACCGAAGATGGCCTCCTGCAACTCGAACGCAATCGCACCACGGTAAGCGGTGGTGCGATTGCGTTGAGCAATGGCGATGCGGCGCAAATCGCAACCGTCCGCCGGGAATTCCCCGCGGTGCCCGCGATGGCCGGTGAGGTGTACCCAGGGTGGCTCACTCATTGGGGTGAACCGGGTTTCGCAGGGTTGAACTACGACCTCTCGCACACCTTGACCGCGTTCATGCAGTCGAAACGGTCGTTCAATCTGTATGTCATTCACGGCGGTACGAGCTTTGGTTTCTATGCCGGCGCGAACGTGGATGATTCAGGCAACTATCAGCCCGACATCACCAGCTACGACTATTCGGCGCCGATCAACGAGCAGGGCGCGGCGACACCGAAGTATATGAAGTACCGCGACATCATCGGCGGCTACCTGCCTGCGCCGTTGCCCGATGTCCCTGGCGCCATCGCCACGCTCGAATGCACAGGCGTCGATGCTTTGATGCCAACCCTCTACGCGTCGATCTGGGACAACCTGCCCGCGGCGCTGCCGCGCGAACAGAGCATCGATCCACAGTCCTTCGAGAGTTATGGTCAGGCGTTTGGCTTCGTGCTGTACCGCAAGCAGTTGCAAGAGTACGCGAGTGGTGTGCTGGATATCAGCAGTGTTCATGACTATGCGACCGTTTTCGTCGGCGAACGCTACGCGGGCGGCGTGTCGAGGGCGCAAATACCGCCGGAGTACGCACAGCCGCTCCACGTGATGCATTGCGCGCCGCTCGCGCTACCTTCGACGTTGCCGGAGCACGAGTCGAACCCAGGCGGCCCGGTATCGTTAGCGATCCTCGTGCAGGGCATGGGGCGGGTCAACTTCGGCCCCGCGCTCGTCGATCGCAAAGGACTGCTCGACCCGGTCAGGATGAAAATCGCCGATGGGTCGCTCTCCGTGCTCAAGGGCTGGGAAGTCTTCCTGCTGCCGATGGATGAGACGTTTGTCGCCAACCTGAAAAGAAGCTGCGCGAACCCGCTGAAGCCCGGGCTGTTTTTCAAGGCAAGCTTGCGGCTGGATGAAGTCGGCGACACCTGGCTTGACATGAGCAACTGGACCAAGGGCGTCGTCTGGGTCAACGGGCACAATCTCGGACGCTACTGGAATATCGGTCCGCAAAGGCGCCTGTATTGCCCTGCGCCGTGGCTCGTGCGCGGTGACAACGAAGTGCTGATCTTCGACTTGCACCAGACCCAGGCGAAGCCGGTGGAACTGGCGGACACGTTGTCTTAGCGCGAGCGCCGCGGGTCGCTGCCGGGCAAGCGGCGAAAAAATGCGGCCACATGCACACCACTACTCCGCTTCAGCGATCGGCAACAGTTCCAGCGTAAGCACTTCGAACGGCGCGAGCTGGACTTCCTGCGGCACGTCAGCGTCTAGCAAAGCTGGAATATCGGAAACCCCTCCACGCCAAATGCTACGCGCACTGAAGCGCGCCGCCGCCGCGGCCGGCAACTCCAGGTGTCGCCGCAGATCCAGCGTGAAGCGTTGCGCGCGGCTGTCCGGATTGCGAAGCGTCACGATCGACTTGTGCTGCGCCCACGCTGCCCAACCGTAGACCGCTAGCTGGTCAGGTGCCCCGCCGATCCAGTGGCTGTCGCGCAGTACATCGCCGTTTTCGCGCGCCCATCTGGCGGCCTCCGCGAGCACATCCCAGTCGGACTCGGTGAGCAGCACCGGCGTAATGTATAGCTCCTGCAATTGCGTGCCGCTGCCGAAGTAGGAACGCACCTCGTTGGCGAAATCATCGCCTGCTGCCGTGTTCAGGCGCGGATTGCACTGCGCGTAGAGGATGCCGTGCAGCATCAGCGAATTGAGCGGGAAGAGCGGACTGCGCACCACGACGTTGTGGTACGTCTGCGCGTCGCGGTACGTAATCCAGCGCTCACGGTTAGTGCCGGTTCCGGCCAGATCGTCGTCCCTGCCACCGCGCCAGATGGAGTCCGCGTAACGCAACCAGAACGGCGACGGATGCGTCCCTGTAGTGAGATTGATGAAGGTATCCGGTTTGACCGCGCGGATGTGCTCGATGAGCTGGATCGCCGCGTCCCAATCGCTATCGAAGAGGCTGCCTGGAAACACCGTGTCGGCGTTGCCTGTCCCGTCGAACTTGAACTGGTTGACGCCGTCCTCATCAAGCAAGGCCATCACGACGTCGTGAAAGCGTCGATAGTAATTCGGCCCCGATAGCGCGAGTCCGTTATCGATGACCTCATAGCCAGCAGCACGGCCGCGCATCACGCGTTCCTGTTGCGGCGCACAGTAGCCACCCCACGGGGACACCCATACGCCGGGCGCGGCGCCGTATCGTGCTGCAGCGTCGCGCAGCGGAACGAAGCCATGCGGAAAATCCTTGCTGAAATGCCAGCCGCCGCTAAGGTCGTCCCAGCCATCGTCGAACAGAAACGAATCGATCTGCACCCCGCGCGCTTCATGCAACTCGCGGCCGATTGCTTCGATGCGCTCCAGCGCTTGCTGCTGTGTGTACGGCGTGAGGTAGCCGATGTCGCCCCAACTGTTGTAGTGCAGAAACGGGCGGTACGGGTGAGCCCGCTCCCGTTCCAGATAGGTGGCGAAGTCGCGCCGCAACTGGCCGTCGCGCACTACGCCGGCCACGGCGGAGTAGACCAGCGTCCTGTTCTTTTCCAGCGGCAATGCGCGTTGCAGAGTAAAGCTGACGCTGTCGCCGTCCACATGACTTTCCGCCAGCGGCAGCTCGAAGCCCAGATAGAAGTTGCCCGCGATGACAGGCGTGCCCTTCAGTTCGCTGCTAGCCTGTGCGTCAGCAGCACGCGTCTCCAGCAATGAAACGACGGCGATATTTTCGTCCCGAAGAAGCGCTGTAATCGCTAGCTGTTCGCGCAGGTATCGTGAGCCTTCGCGCTGCTCCACGCTCCACTCCACCTTTAGACGGCCCTGCGCGTCGACGAGGGTGGCGCTCACGCATCGGCCTGCGATTCGTTCGGCGAGGCGGGACGCGTGGGGGTTTGGTGCGAGCAGGGTTTCGTTCAGCGGCGCAAGGATCCTCAACTCGGCCACGCCAACGGACCTTCCGTCACCAAGCAATAGCGCGAATGGCGCGACGATGGGCAGCGTGCGTTCCCCCGCGAAATCCATCAGTGAGAAATCGGCTAGCCGTTCGTCCCTGACGATCCAGCGCAACGCGAGCGCGTCGTTACCGAATGAGCAGGCATCGCCCGTCGTCTGGAACACGGGCATGCCGGCTTGCGTGGGGAAAGCATCGTTGACGCGCATTGGGAGGCCTGTCTCGAGCAGGAGCAACGTCCATAGAGTACCGGCAACGGCCCAGCGCGTCCAAGCCCTCCCACGAACCCCGCTCCGCCCTAGTTCGCCAGAGCGTTCTGCTCGGGCGGCTCAACCATGTCGTCCTCGTCGACATCGCGCGTGACGCCGAGCAAGCCTTCCGACTTGGCCACCACCACGGTGGCGATGCTATTGCCGATCACGTTGGTCGCCGTGCGGCCCATGTCGAGAAACTGGTCGATGCCGAGGATCAGCAGAACGCCGGCCTCGGGCAGCTTGAACATCGGCAGAACGGCAGCCACCACGACGATGGACGCCCGCGGCACACCGGCGATGCCCTTGCTCGTGATCATCAGCACCAGCAGCATGGTGATCTGCTCCGTCAGGCTGAGCTGGATGTTGTAGGCCTGGGCGATGAACAGCGACGCGAAGGCGGAGTACATCATCGAGCCATCGAGGTTGAACGAATAGCCGAGCGGCAACACGAAGCCGGTGATCTTGTCGGGTACACCGAACTTCTTCAGTTGCTCCATGACCGAGGGATAGGCGGCCTCGCTGCTGGCGGTCGAGAAAGCCAGGATGGTTGGCTGCTTGACCAGCTTGAGCAGCGTAAATACGCGTGCGCCAAGGAACAGATAGCCCGCTCCGATCAATGCCGCCCACAGCACCAGCAGGGCCACGTAGAACTCGCCGATGAACCTGCCGTAGGTCACGAGCACGCCGATGCCCTGAACGGTGATCGCGGCGGCCACCGCCCCGAATACGCCGAGTGGGGCAAAGCGCATCACGTAGTCGGTAACGCGCAGCATCGTCTTGCCCAGGTCGTCGATCGGCGCGAGCAGATGCTGGCCGGCGCGGCCCTTGAACGACGCGATGGCGAAACCGAAGAACAGCGAGAAGACCAGAATCTGCAGCACCTCGTTCTGGGACATCGCCTCGAACACGCTCCTGGGGAAAACGTGGGTGACAAAGTCCTTCAGGTTCAGCGTGGAGGTCTGCAGATTGGTCGTGGCGGCGATGTCCGGCAGAGGCAGGTTAAGCGCGTGGCCCGGCTGCAGGACGTTCACGAACAGCATACCGAACAGCAGCGATACCACCGAGGCGGAGATGAACCACCCCATTGCCTTGGCGCCCATGCGACCGACGGCGGACGAGTCCCCCATGCTGGCGATGCCCCCCACCAGGGTCGCGAACACCAGCGGCGCGATGACCATTTTTATCAGACGCAGGAACACATCTGTGGCAATCGAGAAATAACCGGCGATCGCCTTGGCGGCCTTTGCGTCGGGTGCGTTGATGTTGCAAAGGTAACCCACAGCAACACCCAGAACCATGGCGACCATGATCCACGTCGTAAGCTTGTTCGTCTTCATGAATTCCTGTCTCCGGCAACTGCGCTAGATCGTGGGTTGAGCATCAATCAATTAGTACCTGGGCAACGCGTCGTCTCCCGGCTCGACACCGGGTGCTTCATACGGTCAGATCGCTTTTACTGCTTCGGCGGGATATGAAGCGGCGTGGGCTGCGTGAGTACCTCGGGCTTGAGGATCTCGTCGAGCTGTTGCTCGGACAACAGCCCCCTCGCGAGCACGATGTCGTAGACGCGTCCGCCCGTGGCATGTGCCTCCATCGCGACGGATGTCGCGTTGGCGTAGCCGATGTACGGATTGAGTGCCGTCACGATGCCGATCGAGTTCTCGACCGACGCGCGCAAGTGCGCCTCGTTGGCGGTAATGCCTTTGACACAGCGCTCGGCGAGTGTCAGGCAGCCGTTGCGCAGGTGGGTCACGCTCTTGAACAGGCTGTGCGCGATGATCGGCTCGAACGCATTCAACTGGAGCTGACCTGCCTCGGCCGCGAAACTCACGGTGACATCGTTGCCGATGACCTCGAACGCAATCTGGTTCACGACCTCGGGAATGACTGGGTTGACCTTCCCTGGCATGATGCTCGAGCCAGCCTGCATGGGCGGGAGATTGATTTCCCCAAGACCCGCACGGGGACCGCTGGAGAGCAGACGCAAGTCGTTGCAGGTTTTTGAGAGCTTGACTGCCACGCGCTTGAGCACGCCGGACAACTGAACGAAAGCGCCGCAGTCCTGCGTCGCTTCTATGAGGTTGGGTGCCGTGACAAGCGGAATGCCCGTAATTTCCTTGAGATGCTTCAGGATCAGCGGTGCGTAATCGGGATGCGCTGTAATGCCGGTACCGATCGCCGTCGCGCCCATGTTGATTTCACAGATCAGCAGCGCCGCCTCCCGAAGCCGCTCCTCATCCTCTCCGAGCATCACGGCGTAGGTGCTGAACTCCTGACCGAGCGTCATCGGCACCGCGTCCTGCAATTGCGTACGTCCCATTTTCAGAACGTCCTTGAACTCCAGCGACTTTGCTTCGAAGGCGCGGCGCAAAACGGCCATCGCGTCGATGAGACTCAGAATGCCGAACCATGTCGCGACTTTCAGGGCCGAAGGGTACACATCGTTGGTGCTCTGGCCAATGTTGACCTGCTCATTCGGGTGCAAATACTGGTATTCGCCTTTCTTCTTCCCCAACAGTTCGAGCGCGCGGTTGGCAATCACCTCGTTCGCATTCATGTTGGTCGATGTCCCGGCGCCGCCCTGAATGACGTCGACTACAAACTGATCATGCAACTTGCCTTCCAGCAATTCAGCGCAGGCACCGACGATGGCGTCACAACGCGTCGCGTCGAGCAGGCCCAGCTCATGATTCGCCTGTGCGGCGGCCTGTTTGATGCAAGCCAGTGCCTTGATCAACTCCGGGTATACCGAGATCGGCGAACCGGTAATCGGGAAATTTTCCAGCGCGCGTAGCGTGTGAACCCCATAGTAGACGTGAGCGGGAACGTCACGATCGCCAAGCAGATCATGTTCGGTTCTAAAGAAGATTTCAGCGGCCATAGACATGTTCCTCGCGCGGGATTGGGGTTGAAGACACCCTTGTACCTATATGGAGGAAACAAAAATCCAGCGCGACCGTCATGCTAATTTTTCATGACGCGCGCCAGTCCACGCATAGGTCAGCCGGGTTTGTCGGAAATTCCATGATGACGAAACCGAAATCAGGCAGAATTCGAACACGAATGCCGGTTTGTGACGCGGCCGGTGACATCCAGAACAGGTTTCCCGATCTTGAGGCAAGCGATGAGCACCCAGCAACCGACGATCATCTACACCCTGACCGATGAGGCCCCGCTGCTAGCGACCAGCGCCTTCCTGCCCGTCGTCCGCACATTCACCGCGGCGGCCGGCATCGACGTCACCACCAGCGACATCTCCCTGGCGGGCCGCATCCTGGGCGAGTTCCCCGAATTTCTGACCGAGGCGCAACGGGTGCCCGACAGCCTGTCCGAACTCGGCCGCCTCACCCTCCTGCCCGCCACCAATATCATCAAGCTGCCCAACATCAGCGCCTCAGTCCATCAACTGGTCGGCGCGATCAAGGAGCTGCAGGCCAAGGGCTACGCGGTGCCGGATTTCCCTGAGGAGCCGAAAACCGACGTTGAGAAAGCCATCCGCCAACGCTACTCCAGGTGCCTCGGCAGCGCTGTCAATCCCGTACTGCGCGAGGGCAACTCGGACCGCCGCGCGCCCGCCGCCGTAAAAAACTATGCCCGCAAGAACCCGCACAGCATGGGCGAGTGGAGCATGGCTTCGCGCACCCACGTGGCTCACATGAAACACGGCGACTTCTACCATGGCGAAAAGTCCTTGACGGTGGATCACGCCCGCGACGTGAAGATGGAATTGCTGACACAAAGCGGTAAAGCCATTGTGCTCAAGCCCAAGGTGTCGCTGCTGGACGGCGAGATCATCGACAGCATGTTCATGAGCAAGAAGGCGCTGTGCGACTTCTACGAAGAGCAGATGGAAGACGCCCGCAAGACTGGCGTCATGCTGTCGCTGCACGTCAAGGCGACGATGATGAAGGTTTCGCACCCCATTGTCTTCGGCCACGCGGTGAAGATTTTCTACAAGGAAGCCTTCGAGAAGCACGGCAAGCTGTTCGACGAACTGGGCGTGAACGTCAACAACGGCCTCGTCAATTTGTACGACAAGCTGGAAAGCCTGCCCAGTTCGAAGCGCGAAGAAATCATCCGCGATATGCACGCCTGCCACGAGCATCGCCCCGAACTGGCGATGGTGGACTCGGCCAAGGGTATCTCCAACCTGCATGCGCCTAACGACGTGATCGTGGACGCCTCGATGCCGGCCATGATCCGCATCGGCGGCAAGATGTGGGGCGCCGACGGCCGTCCGAAGGACACCAAGGCCGTGATCCCGGAGAGCACGTTCGCCCGCATCTACCAGGAGATCATCAACTTCTGCAAAACCAACGGCAACTTCGACCCCGTCACGATGGGCACGGTCCCCAATGTCGGGTTGATGGCCCAGCAGGCCGAGGAATACGGCTCGCACGACAAGACCTTTGAAGTTCCGGAAGCGGGCGAAGCGCGCATCGTCGACCTCGCCACCGGCGACGTGCTGCTCACGCAGAACGTTGAAGAAGGCGACATCTGGCGCATGTGCCAGGTCAAGGACGCGCCGATCCGCGACTGGGTCAAGCTGGCCGTCACGCGCGCCCGCAACTCCGGCACGCCGGCCATCTTCTGGCTGGACCCGTACCGCCCGCACGAAGCCGAGGTGATCAAGAAGGTCGAGGCCTACCTCAAGGACCACGACACCACGGGCCTGGACATTCAGATCATGTCGCAGGTGCGCGCCATGCGTTACACGCTGGAGCGCGTCATTCGCGGCCTCGATACCATCTCGGTCACGGGCAACATCCTGCGCGACTACCTCACCGACCTGTTCCCTATCATGGAGCTTGGCACGAGTGCAAAAATGCTATCCATCGTTCCCCTGATGGCAGGCGGCGGTTTGTACGAAACCGGTGCCGGCGGCTCGGCGCCCAAGCATGTCAAGCAACTCGTGGAAGAAAACCATCTGCGCTGGGATTCGTTGGGTGAATTCCTGGCACTCGCCGTGTCACTGGAAGAGTTGGGCATCAAGACCGACAACGACAAGGCGAGAATTCTGGCTAAAACGCTGGATGCGGCCACGGGCAAACTGCTGGACAACAACAAAAACCCGTCGCCCAAGACCGGTCAGTTGGACAACCGCGGCAGCCAGTTTTATCTCGCCCTGTACTGGGCTCAGGAATTGGCGGCGCAAACCGAAAGCGCCGCGCTTGCCGCACAGTTTGCACCGCTGGCCAAGCAACTGACTGACAACGAGCAGATCATCGTGGACGAATTGTCAGCCGTGCAAGGCAAGCCGGCGGACATCGGTGGCTATTACCGACCTGACGCCGAAATGCTGGCCGATGTAATGCGTCCGAGCAAGACGCTGAACGCTGCACTGGCGGCAACGCTGGCTTAAGAGGGTCCGGTCGCCCTGTCAATCAGGGCGACTCGACGGATAGATGTGCCGGTAACCCGGCGGACTATTTTCGACCGATCAACAAACCGATCAGCACGCCGACACCCAGGGCCACACCGGCCGTCGTCCACGGACGGTCATGCGCATAGTCGTTGGCAGCCCGAGCAGACTTGCGCCCCTTCTCGATGACGATGACCTGCGCATCGGCCGCCTTCTGTTTCGCGCGCTTAAGACGCGCGCGCACCTTGCCGGACACCGGCTCCGCGTCCACGCTGGAAGCGTGTGCGACGTCTTCCGACGAGCCATTGATGTCGCTCACTGCGCTACCGAAATTTGACATACTGCCTCCCTGCAAGCGTGGTTAAGAACATCTACGCATTCCTTATCAGCGCGACCGCTGATGAGGTGTTACATCGGTCTGTCAGCTTTGACTTTGACTCTGGACCGGCAAAACGCTCAGCTCGACAGTCAACGTCTCCGCACCCTGCCCGGTGCGAATACCGGATACGGGCATCGCGTCGCGATAGTCGAGGCCAGTGGCGATGCGCACATAGCGCTCATCCGGACACGTATTGTTGGCCGCATCGAAGCCGACCCAACCGAGTCCGTCGAGATACGCCTCCGCCCATGCGTGGCTCGCCGCCTGCATCGCGACACCGTCCATCAGCAGATAGCCCGAGACGTAGCGGGTCGGGATGTGGAGCGCTCGCGCCACGGCGATAAAAACGTGCGCGTGGTCCTGACAGACCCCGTGGTGGTTGAGCAAAGCCGTCTCTGCATCCGTACTCACGTCGGTCATGCCGGGCTGATATGCGATCCGGTCGTGGATCGTATTCATCAACGCATGCAGCGACTGGAGCGGCGCGTCTTCGGTGCGCAGGTCAGCGGCAAGCGCCTTGATTCGTTCGCCGGCCCGCGTCAGCGGTGTCTCCCGCTCGAAGACCCAGGACGGGGCAAGGCCATCGACCACGCCGAAGATCCCAGCCCGGTCCTCCGTGTCGATCGTTCCCTCCGCCACGATGACGATTTCGCGCTTGTTGCGCTCGTGCCGCACGAAATCGACATGGTTACCCAGGCCGTCCACGTAAGAGACGTTCGGCTCGACGCCGTCGACCGTGACCTGCCAGTCGATAACGGTCTGCCCAGGGCAAGACTGCGGACGCAACCTCAGACGTTGCAACGCATAAGGGACCGGCTGCTCGTACTGATAGTGCGAGGTGTGGCGAATAGCGATACGCATGGCCGGTCTCAATCGAAGTTGTAGGTTTCGGCGATTTCAAAACCAAGCCGGTTGTTCTGCCCGATGAAGCCCTCGAGAAACTCGTGCAGGCCCTGCGCGAAGATCTGCTTGACCGTATTGTCGCGGAGCGTGGCGAGCGTAATGTCGGCGGTCTTATGGCAGGCATGGGTGACGCCATAGTCTTGCGCCAGATACGCGAGGTTCTCGACGATGTTCAGGTAGCAGAAGTTCAGCGAGCGCGGCATGCGGCCGTTGAGGATCAGATAGTCGGCGATATTGGTCGGCTTGTACTGGACGTCGTACACCCAGCGGTAGGATCGATGCGCGTCGACCGAGCGCAGGATCGATTCCCACTGGTAGTTGTCGAGCGTCGTGCCCACATAGGACACCGCGGGCAGCAACAGGTGGTATTTGACGTCGAGAATGCGCGCCGTGTTGTCAGCGCGTTCGATGAACGTGCCGATGCGGGCGAAATCGAAAATCTCGTTTCTGAGCATCGTGCCGTGGAAGGTGCCGCGAATCAGTGCGGTCTGGCGCTTGATCTGATCGAGCACGACCGGCAGTTCGCTCGCCGCCACCGGCGTTGCGAGCACGCGCCTGACCACCATCCACGCTTCGTTCACGCTCTCCCACGCCTCGCGGGTGAGCGCCGTGCGCACCATGCGGGCATTCGAGCGCGCCGCTTCGATGCACGACAGGACGCTCGACGGATTGTGGCCGTCGCGCAGCAGATAGTCGGAAACGGTGGCGGCGCTATAGGCGTCGTGTTTCTCCCGGAAACCCTCTTCCGTGCCGGATGTCACCACCACGGACGACCAGGTTGCCTGCGCATCGGACGTTCGGGTCAGCGCCATACGCAGCCCGGCGTCGACTATCCGTGCGATGTTTTCCGCGCGTTCGATATAGCGGTGCATCCAGTAGAGTCCGCTTGCTGTGCGTCCGAGAAGCATGTCCTGTCCAACTCCAGTGTCTGTTCTTTTCCGTGTGCCAGTCCTGTATCAGGCTGGCGTTCTGTGAGGCTCGCCACCGGCCCTCAGTCGGCCCTCAGTCGGCCAGAACCCAGGTGTCCTTGGTGCCGCCGCCCTGGCTCGAATTGACCACCAGCGAGCCTTCTTTCAACGCGACGCGCGTCAGACCGCCCGGCGTGATGCGAATGCGGTCCGACACCAGCACAAAGGGCCGCAGATCCACGTGGCGCGGCGCGAGACCCTTTTCGGTCAGGATCGGTGTGGTCGACAGCGCCAGTGTTGGTTGCGCGATGTAGTTGTTCGGACGGGTTTTGAGCTTGGCTGCGAAATCTTCCCGCTCCTTCTTCGACGCGGCGGGCCCGACCAGCATGCCGTAACCACCCGACCCGTGGACTTCCTTCACCACCAGTTCTTCGAGATGATCCAGCACGTATTTCAGGCTGCCCGGCTCGGAACAGCGCCAGGTCGGCACGTTCTCCAGGATCGACTTGCGGCCCGTGTAGAACTCGACGATTTCCGGCATATAGGAATAGATCGCCTTGTCGTCGGCGATGCCGGTGCCCGGTGCGTTGGCGATCGTGATGTTGCCCGCGCGGTAAACGTCCATGATGCCGGCGACGCCAAGCACGGAATCGGGCCGGAAAGTCAGAGGATCGAGATAGGCGTCATCGAGCCGGCGATACAGTACGTCGATGGCGCGGAACCCTTCGGTTGTGCGCATTGCCACGCGGCCGTCCACGACCTGGAGATCGCTGCCCTCGACCAGATGAACCCCCATCTGGTCGGCGAGGAACGCATGCTCGTAGTACGCGGAGTTGTGGATGCCGGGCGTCAGCACCGCGATGGTCGGATCGTCCTGGTTGCCGCCGGGCGGACACACCGCGGCAAGCGACTCGCGCAGCAGTTGCGGATAGGCTTCGACCGGCCGCACCTTGACCTGTTGAAACAGCTCAGGGAAAAGCTGCATCATCGTCTCGCGGTTCTCCAACATGTAGGAGACACCGGAGGGTGTACGTGCATTGTCTTCCAGCACGTAGAACTGGTTTTCGGCGGTGCGCACGATGTCCACGCCGATGATGTGCGTGTAGACGTTCCCCGGCGGCCGGAAGCCGATCATCTCCGGCAGAAAGGCCTCGTTCTGGGCGATCAGTTCCTTCGGGATACGCCCGGCGCGCACGATCTCCTGACGATGATAGATATCGTCGAGAAAGGCGTTGAGGGCGATCACGCGCTGTTCGATGCCTTGCGAAAGGCGCGTCCATTCCGAACCGGAAATGATGCGCGGGATGATGTCGAACGGAATCAGACGCTCGGCGGCCTCTTCTTCGCCGTACACGGCAAACGTAATGCCCGTCTTGCGGAACACGCTTTCCGCGTCATCGGCTTTCTGCGCGAGATTCGCAGGATGCTGCGTATCGAGCCATTGCTTGAGCAGTTCATAAGGCGCGCGGACCCCGTTAGCGGACGTCAGCATCTCATCGAATGGCTTCACTTCGGTTCTCCGTCGTTATTGCTGTTGTTGCTGTTGTTACTGTTGTTGTCGATGCAACAGGGAGGCGCTGCGCGCCGCCGCATTAGCCCGCATTAGCCCGCATTAGCCCGCGTTGTCCTCGAGCACGCTCTGAGTCAGGGCGACCGACGGGATCGTCGGCTTCATCATCGCATGCGCGCGGCGGCGCACCCCGTACCAGCCGGCAACCAGGATCAGAGCCACGACCGGAATCGCGGCAACGGTCCACGTGCCGTTCGGATAGTCGAATGCCATCAGTACCAGCACCCCCACCAGAAACGCCAGTGTCAGCCAGGACGTCACCGGCGCGCCCGGCATTCTGAACGTCACCGGCTCAGCCTCACCACGGGCCACCGCCTGCCGGAGCTTCATCTGGCAAACCACGATGAATCCCCAGGTGCTGAGAATACCGAGCGAGGCCACGTTGAGCACGATTTCGAACACGCTCGACGGCACGAAATAGTTCAGCACGACACCCACGATATAGATCGCGACCGTGACCAGAATGCCGGCGTACGGCACCGACTGCGAGCTCATGCGGGACAGGAAATGCGGCGCGGACCCGCCCATCGACAGCGCGCGCAACACCCGCCCGGTCGAATACAGCCCCGAGTTCAGGCTCGACAGCGCCGCTGACAGCACGACGACATTCATGACCGAGCCGACACCCGGCACGCCGAGTGCGGCGAAGAACGTGACGAACGGGCTCTGCCCCGCCTTGTAGGCACTCCACGGCAACAGACAAACCAGCAATACCACGGCGCCCACATAGAACACGGCGATGCGCCAGATCACGCTGTTGATGGCGCGCGGCAGCACCTTGCGCGCGTCCTTGCATTCGCCCGCAGCCGTGCCGACCAGCTCGACGCCGGCGAACGCGAACACGACGCCCTGCACGAGCACCAGCGCAGGCAGCAAACCATGCGGGAACAGCCCACCGTTCTCGCTGATCAGATGCACCCCCGTGGTGTGCCCGCCGACGTGCGTCCCGGTACCCAGAATGATCGAGCCGATCACGAGGAACAGCGAGATCGCGGCAACCTTGATGAGCGCGAACCAGAACTCCATTTCGGCAAACCATTTCACGCCGATCAGGTTCATCGCCGCGACGATGCATAGCGCAATCAGTGCGAAGATCCATTGCGGCACGGACGAGAACGCCGCCCAGTAATGCATGTACAGCGCGACGGCCGTGATGTCGACGATGCCGGTCATCGCCCAGTTCAGGAAGTACATCCAGCCGGCGACATACGAAGCTTTTTCACCGAGGAACTCCCGGGCGTACGACACGAAGCTGCCACTGCTCGGCCGATGCATCACCAGTTCACCCAGCGCGCGCAGGATCAGAAACGAGAAGACGCCACAAACCAGATAGACGACGGCAAGCGAAGGACCCGCTATTTGCAGGCGCGCGCCCGCGCCGAGAAAGAGGCCCGTGCCGATCGCCCCGCCAATAGCAATCATCTGAACCTGACGATTACCCAACGTTTTGTGATATCCCGCTTCGTGCGACTCCAGCCAGCTTTTCTTATCTACGTCGCCAGTGGATGCCGGGGAATTTGGGTTGTGCAGTGTGGACATAATCAGTTCAATCCTTTTAATGCGGGCACTTGACTTCGCAATCCCGGAGACATATACGGAAGGATGTATGCGCGATGGCGCATCGATTAAGCTGCAAATCAACAACGTAAATTTTTGAACAGTCGTTCGTTTTTAGCGCCGGACCAAGGGCAGTTTGTATCGGGTCACCGAGGGCAGGCAGACAAAAGGTATGTAGCCCAATTTATGGGGGCAACGCTCATGCATATTTCGACTAACACCTATCGAAAAAAAACATCGGTATTCTTGCAATGAGGAACGGTAGGCTAGCGTTGCCGCGTCGCACAGACGCGGTTGTCGATTGACCCAACACAAGTGATCAATATGGAAGCAAAGTGGTTGGAAGACTTTCTTAGCCTTTCGGATACGAAGAGTTTCTCCCGGTCGGCGCGCAGCCGGCATCTCACCCAGTCAGCTTTCAGTAGACGGATCGTGGCGCTCGAAACGTGGATGGGCACGAAGCTCGTCGATCGCAGCGTCAATCCGATCACCCTCACGCCCGCCGGCCGGATGTTTCGCAGTCTCGCGGCGGACATCCTGCGCAGCATGCATGCGGCACGCAACCTGGTGGGCGGATATGAACAGTTCGCCGAAAACGACCATGTGGTTCATTTCGCGGTTGCCCATACACTCGTCTTTACGCTTTTTCCCGACTGGCTCAAGCGCCTGACCAGCGAGTTCGGCCACATCATGGCCCGGGTTCAGGCCGTCAACGTGCCCGAGGGTGTGCAACACCTCGTGGCAGGCGACTGCGACCTGCTGATTGGCTATCACCACCCGCAATTGCCGATCGCTCTCGACCCCAACCACTTTCCGTTCCTTACACTCGGTGTCGAGCGCATCGTGCCTGTCTCGGCAGCAGGCAGTGACGGCAAGCCTCTCTTCGAACTCCCTGGCAAGAGCAGCAGACCGCTGCCCCTGCTCGCCTATTCATCCGGTGCATTCCTTGGCAACGTTGTCGAAATGCTGTTGATGAACGCGACGGAACCGTACTCGCTGTTCCGCTGCTTTGAGACCCACATGTCAGAGGCGTTAAAAGGCATGGTTGTAGCCGGCCACGGAATCGGCTGGCTTCCGGAAAGCTGTATCGCCAAAGAGTTAAGCGAAGGAAATCTGGTTCGCGCAGGCTCGGACATCTGGGCGACTGAGTTGGAGATACGCCTGTACCGCCCGGTCAAGGAGCGGGGCCAGGCGGCAGAACAGCTTTGGGCTTTCATCAGCTCCCAGTTGATTGAGCCGCGGGTGGATCGGTTACCAGACATCCTGACCGCGGCGTGAGGCCAGTCGGTGCGCAGCTATAAGGCGAGCTTGGCCAATTCACCATAAGCGCGATGTAGCCACACTTTGACGCGTTGCCGCTCAAGCATGCCCAAGCCTGCGGCGGCGCGATCATGATGATTGATGGCTGCCCAAAAGCTTGCGCTTTGCCGATCGATCTTCTGCATCGTCGCGTCGGGCAGCCGGCGCAGCGTGATCACGCTCGCGCCGAGCGCTTCAGCACGCGCGAGTTCACCGGATGCGTCCAGGATCTCGAAGCGGTCACCGCGAAGTTCGTTCAATACGATCACCAGCTTGATTCGTCCACCAAACTGGTCGAGCCACTGTCGCAGCAGATCGACCGAATCGCGTCCTGCGTCCATGACGTGCCACCAGGTCAGCGTTAGACCGTGCTCTTCGACAAGACCGATGACGTCCGCATCGTCCAGCCATTCTCCGAGAGACTGCTGCGTTTGAGCGGCAAGATCGACCAGAACACGCCGCTGCGGATCTTCGAGTGCATGTTCGATAATGGGATCCAGGCTGTCGTGCTGATCGAGTACTGCCGGAGCTGCAAAATCGGCATAGAAGCGCAACAAGGCGCCATGTGATTTGTCGGTGTCAAAACCGACGAACTGAATACTCTCGTCGATAAAATACTGGGCCAAAACGCGGGCGACCAGCGATTTGCCGACGCCGCCCTTCTCGCCGCCAATAAAGTGGATGAAGCTCATCTGTGCAGATCCTTGGTTATGAAGCCGGCTGGGTTGAAAACAAAAAATACCAGATCTAAAAGGCGGAACTGCGACTTAGTCTACAGAGGATTTCCCATTTCCCCCTCCAAGGGAGTACCTCTTCGCGCCGCTTGCCCCACCGATATTGGCCGGTGAATGTCGCCAGAGTGACAACACCTCTGGAGAGCCGAACGTGAGTTCCGTAAATGATGCAGGTCAGGAGCTTCATCTTGCCGCGCCGATAGACGCAACAGGACTTCATAGAAAGATCGGCTGGGCAGGCGCATTCTGGGTAGCCAGCGGCGTACCGGCGCTGGTGCTGTTCTCGATCGGCTCGATTGCGGCGACCGTCGGCAAGCCGTCGTGGATCATCTGGGCGATTTCGATCTGTTTCGGCTTCATCCAGTCCTTTTCCTATGCTGAGATCGCCGGGCTGTTTCCGCACAAGTCCGGCGGCGCATCGGTGTATGGCGCGGTCGCCTGGGTGCGCTACAGCAAGCTGCTCGCTCCGCTCTCCGTGTGGTGCAACTGGTTCGCGTGGTCGCCGGTATTGGCGATCGGCTCGGGCCTGGGCGCAGGCTACGTGCTGAACATGTTGTTCCCGGCGACCGCCGCAATCAACACCTGGCAAATCACGCTGGTCGATCTGGGTTGGTTGTCGAGCGGCCTGAGTCTGCGAGTCAATGCCACTTTCGTGATCGGTGCCACGATTCTGCTGACAACCTTCGCGATCCAGCACCGCGGCATTCTTCAAGCCGCGCGGCTCCAGATGATTCTCGCGATCTCCGCACTGCTGCCGCTCCTGTTGGTTGGCGTCTACCCGCTGCTGACGGGCGATCTGCCAATGCACAACCTTTTCCCACTCTATCCGCTGGCAAAAGACGCCGGCGGCCGCGTGATAGACGGCACGTGGAATCTGAGCGGTATCGAACTGATGGCCGGCGGACTCTTTATCGCGGCCTGGTCCACCTACGGATTCGAAACGGCAGTCTGTTATACACGCGAATTCAAGGATCCGCGCCGCGACACGGTTAAGGCGATTGTCTATTCCGGACTCCTGTGTCTCGTGTTCTTCACGCTCGTCCCACTCGCGTTCCAAGGCGCCCTCGGTCTCGGCCAACTCGTCTCGCCCGAGGTCAAGGATGCCGCTGGCAATGTGACGCAACCCGCTGTCTATGACGGCATTCTTTCGCCTGGCATCTACAGCGGCATGGGTGTTTCCGAAGCGATGGCGAAAATCGTGCATGCCGGCAACTGGGGTGAATTCATTCTGAAGCCCATGCTGGTGTTCGCGCTCGTACTCGCCATCATGACCTCGATGGCGGGCTCGTCGCGCACGCTCTACCAGGCTTCCGTCGACGGCTGGCTGCCCAAATATCTTTCGCACGTCAATCACAACGGCGCACCGACCCGCGCGATGTGGACCGACCTCGTATTCAATCTCGTGCTGCTGCTGATGTCCGACTACGTCGTCATACTCGCGATGTCGAATGTCGGCTACATCATCTTCAACTTCCTGAATCTCAATGCCGCGTGGATCCATCGGCTCGACCGGCCAACCTGGGAGCGCCCTTTCAAAGCGCCAAAATGGGTACTCGGCGCCGGCGCCGTGTTGTCGTTCGTCAATCTCGCACTGATGGGACTGGGCGCGGATGTATGGGGCAAGGGCACGCTGATTTCGGGCATCGTCTTCTCGGCGCTGATCGTGCCGGTGTTCATCTGGCGCCACTACGTGACTGACAAAGGCCGCTTCCCGGAAGCGATGCTGGACGACATGGATCTTTCGAACGCCAGCATCAAACGGCGCGCGGGTTTCCTGCCGTATGCGGCGTTAGTGCTCGGCGTGGTAGTCGTCTTCGTGAGCCACTGGATCACGACCTGATTGCGCACGCTTCTCTGAAGACCGAACGCCCGTGTTGCGCGAATCTCCGCGCAACACGGGCGAAGTTCATCGCACGGCAAAGATCGCGCCTTCGATACCCAGCACCTCGCTGCTGGCCGAATAAATACCGATGCCGCGCTCCCATACGTTTCTCACATCGCCATTCGCGCCGCGAATGCGATAACGCAGTTCGAACGGCCTGCGATCCGCCAGTGCTTCCTGCACCCCACGCCAGACGTAATCGACGTCGTCCGGCACGATCAACTGGCTGTAGCTATGTTCGTGACTGTCGACAAACCAGGCGGCCGGATAGCCCGTCAACTCTTCGCAGCCGTCGCTGACGAATTCCATTGACCACGATGGATTGTTGCGGCCGCGATAAATCAATCCCGGTACGCCGTTCAGGAGTCCCATCGCACTACGCAACCTGGCTTCGATTGAAGTCTCCTGACGCTTTTGCGCCGTGGTGTCGAACGCGGAGATAAAGAAGGCGTCTTCGTGCCGGCGACATGCCACCTCCAACCAGCGAAGCTGACCGCGAGGATGAACGAAGCGTATCCGCTCGCGGCTACAGACGCCGGTTTCGTTACGCAGCCGCGCCAGCATCTCGCGCCAGATCAGGCGATCCTCCGGATGGACATATGCGGCCATCTCGACGCCCACGGCGCCTGCATCCATCAGTTCGGACCATGCAGCGTTAGCGCTGCGAATGCTGCCCTCGTTATCCACTTGAAGCAACGCGACCGGATAGGCATCGAGGTTCATCGCGGCTGCGGCGAATTCGCTTACAACAGCATTGTCTTGCATTCGTTTACGCCTTCATCATTGACGCGTAAGAGCATCGCGGTGAACCCACGCTGCCAGTTCGAGCCGGGAACGCAAATTCAGCTTGCGCAGCAGATTCTTTACATAGACCTTAACGGTGCCATCGCTGATGCCCAATTGCCGGGCGATCTGCTTGTTGCTCATGCCTTCCGAAATGAGCGCCAGTGTCTGCGCTTCACGCTCGGTCAGTTCGACCCGGCGAGCGCCTCCTTCACCTTCGGGACCATCGTCGTCTTTCGCAAGCAGGGTGACCAGACAATCGTCCAGCACGATCACGCCCTGCACGCAGTTGCGTATGTATAAGCGCAGATCGTCGGGCTCGGTTTCCTTCAGCATATAGCCGTCGGCACCGAGACGAAGCGCGCTCAATAACTCCTTGCGATCAAGCGAGGCGGTCAGCACGACTTTGCGGCTCTCGATCTCGAGCTGGCCCAATTCATCGAGCACATGCAAGCCGCCGAGTCCCGGCATGTGAAGATCGATCAGGATCAAGCCGGGTCGTAACTGCTCCGCGAGCGCAATGCCCTGCCGGCCGCTGGAAGCTTCGCCGACTACCTGAAACTCCCCGGTCGAGTTGAAGTACTCGGCGAGGCCACGCCTGAACAGCGGGTGGTCGTCAATCAGAAGCAACGTCGTCGGTCCCATCAAGGAACTCCTTTCTGGCATCGTCATTCGGGACAAGCAGGCGCACCCGCGTGCCATTCGGCTGCACATTCTCGATTGCAACTTGCGCGCCTATCGCACGCGCCCGCTCGCGCATGATCTCCAAGCCATAGTGATTTTCCTCCACCGATGCGGGCCGCAACCCGAGCCCGTCGTCAGTCACGGTCACACACAAAGCGCCTGCGGGGTCGTCTATCACTTCAATCCGCGCATGTCTTGCATGCGCGTGGCGGACCACATTCGACAACGCTTCGCGCACGATCTGCAATGCGTGCAGCGCTACGTCCGGCGCGAGTTCGATTTCCGGCATTCGGTTATCCAGTTCGAAGACCACGTTGCAGCGACGCGAAAATTCATCGACGGAATCAGCCAGCGCCTGGCGCCACGAGCGCCCTTCGAGCGTCAGGCGCGCACCGGTGATCAACTGGCGAACGTCGCGCTGCAGCCGCGTCATCGTGGTCCGCAACTCCGCGAGCAGCGGTTCGGCGGCCTCCGGATTACGCACCTGCTGTTGCACACGGCTGACGAGAAACGACATGAAGCCCAGTTGCTGTGCGACCGAATCGTGAAGCTCACGGATAAGCGCACGGGTGCCCCCGTCGCAATCGGCCTCATCGCCCCCATCCACCACTTGCGTGGATGCATCGCGCTGGATCAGGGTCCGGGTCACCGCCATCCAGGCCACCCCACGAGAAAAGCGATTTTAGAGGCAAGAAACGTGCCGTTTGCGGCACTACTCCTTTGGGCATACCTCGTTGTCAGGATTGAACGGTGTTTCCCTTTAAGAAACTATTTTGCTTGTGGGGAACGTCGCTTTTCGAGTGTTTTATCCGTCAGACCAGCGTCTTGCAACGCACTCGAATGGAGCACACGCCCCGTTTTAGTTCAGATGCAAATGCACACGTTTGAAGCGAAACGTGATCCACGTGCTTGACCCGCATCGACAGAACCGGCGACTAAAGACATGACATCGACGCACGACAGAACACCAAGCTCGCCTCCGAGCCTTCCGCGATATCAGGCGCTCCGGATATGTGAGGATGCGCGCCAACACGTTGTGGTCGTCCAAGCCGACGCACTTACAAAGGTCGAAGCTTTCATCGCGACGCTGCCGGTCGAGCCTGACGTGAGCACGCTGCTCGTTCAAGGCGACACGTCGGCAACGGCTCGCCGTGCATCGTTCTTCCCGACACACGACGCGCTCGATCGCCATCTTCTCGCGACCCTGGATCGCGCGGCAATCGGCTTACGGCTCTATGTAT
The DNA here is from genome assembly GCF_030511745.1 of Paraburkholderia sp. SECH4. Classification (NCBI taxonomy): domain Bacteria; kingdom Pseudomonadati; phylum Pseudomonadota; class Betaproteobacteria; order Burkholderiales; family Burkholderiaceae; genus Paraburkholderia; species Paraburkholderia sp. SECH4. The sequence continues at coordinate 78,751 of NZ_JALOCP010000031.1, read as the reverse complement.
GCGGCGACGAAGCGTTCATCTGGCGCATCCGCCGCCTCGCCGGCGAAGCGGGCATGCTGCCGGAAGAAATCACCTCCGAGCTCGATGCCGCACCACGCGCCGTCTATTGCGTGCACTGCAGCGCTTCGCATGTGTACGAGGCGCTACCCGAAGTCGAATGTGCCGGTTGTGGAATCAACCTGAGTGTGCGCCAGCATTTCTCGCAGCGCGTCGGTGCCTATCTGGGCGTCTGCGCCGATCCGGATCGTCCTTACCTGGTGCGCCACGCATGAACACAATCGAGGTTCGAGTCGAAGCAACGCGGCTGCTGACGCCGGTGGTACGCGAGTTCACCCTGGTCGCGAGGCACGGTCGGCTGCCGAAGTTTTCCTCGGGCAGCCATATCCAGGTGCAGTTGCCACTGGATGACCGCCCATTGCGCAACGCCTATTCGTTGATTAGCGATCCGGCGGACGCATCCAGCTATCGCATTGCCGTACGCAAACAGGACGATTCGCGCGGCGGCTCGGTATTCATGCATGAGCAAATGCGTGAAGGTGCGGCATTGAAAATCACGCCGCCGGCCAATCTGTTTGCACTGCGTTCCAGCGCTCGCGCTCACATCCTGATCGCGGGGGGCATCGGCATCACACCGTTCGTCGCGCATGTCACCGCACTGGAGCGCGATGTTGCCGACTTCGAACTGCACTACGCCTACCGGCAAGGGCTCACGGATGCGTATCGCGCCGAGTTGAGCGAGCGCCTCGGCAGCCGCTTCCATGGATACGACGGTGAGCGCGCGCGCCTCGATGTCGAACGGGTGCTACGCGGTCGCCCGCTGGGCACGCATGTTTACGTGTGCGGTCCGCAAACCCTTCTGGACTCGGTACGAGACACGGCTCGTGCCCTCGGCTGGCCGGACGGCCGCGTGCACTGGGAAGCCTTTGCTGCGCCGCAGTCCGGCACGCCGTTCGTCGTGACACTCATGCGTAGTGGCTCGAGGTTGGAAGTGGCGGCAGACCAGAGCCTGCTGGAAGCGCTCGAAGCAAGCGGACTCGACATCCCGAACCTGTGCCGCGGCGGTGTCTGCGGTCGGTGTTCGACCCGTCACGTTACCGGCGAAGTCGACCACCGCGATCTGTTCCTTCACGAATCCGAGCGCGCCACGCACCTGATGCCGTGTGTCTCGCGCGCCCACAGCACCTCCCTTTTCCTGGATCTTTGAGGAACGCCCGCCATGAGCGTCATTCTGAAGCCCGCCGAAAGCTATCGTGAAACGTTTTCGTTTCGCAACAGCGAAGCCGCCATCGCCCGCTTCCCCTTCCCGTTTCCCGAAGACGCCTACATGTATTCGGTGAATATCGAGCCGGCCACGTCACGCGATCCAGGCTCGGTCTTCGAGCACTGGTTCGATATCGACGAGCACTACCGCTCCGAAGTCGCCGAACGCGCGATCGTGCTGCAAAACGACTCGCGCCGCTGCATGGTGATGCCGCACATGCAGAGAGCGTCGTGGGACGCGCTGGAAATGATCATGGAGCATCTCGCCCAGGATTATCCAAAACTGTTTTCACTTACCCGCGCAGGCGACAAGTGGTTGTGGCGCAATCGCGCGCTCGGCATCGAGCAGGCGTTTCGTTTCGGCAATGCCGAGACGCTGCCGTGCGAGCCGCTCGAATACATCATGCGGCAGACGCAAGGCGATATTGCGCTGCTCGATCAGCGTGACGGCGACCTCTTCATGGATGCCGGTGTCATCACCGGCCCTGCCGACTGGTCGCTCGCGTTCGATGCGGGAATGAGTTTCAAGCAATGGCATTCGCCGGTGCCCATGGCACACGACATGGGCATCTTCGATCGCGCGCTAAAGTATCTGCTGCATATCCAGGTAGACCGCCCGGTACGCCGTCTGAATTGGACACTCACGATCAACCCCCGCCTCGATACCGCACCCGAGAACTACCACCTGTGGGGCGCGGAGCGCGGTCAGGTCACGCCGGAGAACGTCGCGCAATGCGTGCATCTGCGCGTCGAACTGCAATTTATGGCGCGGCTGCCGCAGAGTAACGCGATGATGTTCAGCATCCGCACGTATCTCGCCAGCATGGCCGATCTCGTCACTCAGCCGGCGTGGGCGCGCCGTCTTCATCGGGTGCTGCGCGACCTGCCTGAACCGATTGCCGACTACAAGGGTATGACGCGTTACCGGAAGACTCTGGTCGACTGGTTGAGCCAGTTCGACAACGGCACCTGATGCCTTGTCGATTTCGTACACCAACACATCCTCACCTCTGGAGTAGCAGACATGGCTAATTCATGGCGCATTTCCGCGCTTGCGGACCGTCATCGCGCATTGGGCTCGAACCTCGAAGACTGGAACGGAATGGGCACCGCATGGACGTACTCCGGCGACCTCGCCGATCAGCACGAGGCGATTCGCACCAAGGCTGGTTTGATGGATGTATCCGGTCTGAAGAAGGTCCACTACGTCGGCCCACACGCGGAAAGCCTGCTCAACTGGGCAACCACGCGCGACGTCAGCAAGCTCTACCCCGGCAAGTCGGTTTATGCAGCGATGCTGAATGAAGACGGCAAGTTTATCGACGATTGCATCGTCTACCGAACCGGGCCGAATGCGTTCATGGTCGTGCATGGCTCCGGAACCGGTTATGAACGCCTCGTTCGCTCCGCGCAGGGCCGTCAGGTCGCCGTGCTGTTCGACGACGATCTGCATGATCTGTCTTTACAGGGTCCCGCCGCCGTGGACTTCCTCGCGGAACACGTGCCGGGTATTCGCGATCTGCCTTACTTCCATCACCTGCAAACGCGGCTTTTCGGCAAGCCGGTGATGATCTCTCGCACCGGCTATACGGGCGAACGCGGCTACGAAATCTTCTGCAAGGCCGCGGATGCACCCTTCATCTGGGACACCGTCCTCGACAAAGGCGCGGCGTCCGGCATCATCCCGTGCGCGTTCACGGCGCTCGACTGGTTACGCGTCGAAAGCTATCTGCTGTTCTTCCCCTACGACAACTCCGAGATGTACCCGTTCGCGAACGAAAAGGCGGGCGACACGCTGTGGGAACTCGGCCTCGACTTCACCGTATCGCCGGGAAAAACCGAGTTCTGTGGCGCGGGCGAACACTTCCGTCTGCAAGGCAAGGAGCGTTTCAAGATCTTCGGCGTGCTGGTGGACTCCACCGAAGCAGCCAACGGCGGCGACGCATTGTGGAACGACGGCAAGCAGGTCGGCGTCGTCACATGCGGCATGGTCTCGCGGTTGACCGGCCGCTCGATGGCGATCGCCCGCCTCGACGTGGACTACGCCCGCCCCGGTGCACCGCTCGAAGTGCGCGGCCGCATCAAGGCCCGTGCAAGCGCGGCCGAATTGCCGTTCGACGATCCGGAAAAGAAGAAACGCACCGCGATCGGCTGATCCGTCGACGGTCTCCCGTTACGTCTCTCACGAATTTTCAGGAGTGTCGCAGTGACCCAGAATTACATACTGACGATCAGTTGCCCGGCCACCTCCGGCATCGTCGCGGCCGTCTCGTCCTATCTCGCGCAATCGGGCTGCTATATCAGCGAGCTGGCGCAATTCGACGACGAATCCAACGGCACATTCTTCATGCGTGCGGTGTTCCGCTTCAACGACGCGAAGACCGGCAGCATCGACAAGCTACGCACCGACTTCGGCAGCATCGCAAACGACTTCGCGATGCAATGGAAGCTCTACAGCGCCGCGCAACCGATGAAGGTGCTGCTGATGGTCAGCAAGTTCGACCATTGCCTCTCCGACCTGCTGTACAGGTATCACAAAGGCCAGTTGCATATGCAGATCACCGCCGTCGTCTCCAACCATCTGGACCTGCGGCCGATGGCGGAGCGCGAAGGCATCCGTTTCATCTATCTGCCGGTGACACCGGAAACCAAGGATCAGCAGGAAGCCGAACTGTTGAAGATCGTCGCCGAGACGGAGACGGAACTCGTGGTGCTCGCGCGCTACATGCAGATTCTCTCCAACAACCTCTGCAAGCAGCTCGCCGGCCGGGCCATCAATATCCATCACTCGTTTCTGCCGGGATTCAAAGGCGCCAAGCCGTATCACCAGGCATTCGAACGCGGCGTCAAGCTGATCGGCGCCACCGCGCACTACGTCACGTCGGATCTCGACGAAGGACCGATCATCGAACAGGAAGTGCAGCGTGTCGATCATGTCCTGCAACCGGACGGGCTCGTAGCGATCGGGCGCGATACGGAAACAGTGGCGCTGTCGCGTGCGGTGAAATTCCATACCGAACATCGCGTCTTCCTCAATCGCGACCGCACCGTGATCTTCCGCTAACCCAGGCTCAACTCATCGGCGGCAAACTATGAAAAAACGCGTTGCAATCATCGGTGCGGGCCCTTCCGGGATGGCGCAATTGCGCGCTTTCCAGTCCGCGAGAGAAAAAGGCGCAGACATTCCCGATATCGTCTGCTTCGAGAAGCAGAAGGACTGGGGCGGCATGTGGAATTACACATGGCGCACGGGCACCGACGAGAACGGCGAGCCGGTGCACGGCAGCATGTATCGCTACCTGTGGTCCAACGGACCAAAGGAATGCCTGGAGTTCGCGGACTACACATTCGAGGAGCACTTCGGCAAACCGATCGCCTCGTATCCGCCGCGCGAGGTGCTGTGGGACTATATTCGCGGACGCGTCGAGAAAGCCGGTGTACGGCCTTATATTCGCTTCAATACGGCGGTCCGCCAGGTGAGCTTCGACGCCGCATCCAGGAAATTCACCGTCACTGCGCAAGACTATTCCGCCGGCACAACGACGTCGGAAGAGTTCGACTACGTCGTCAACGCGTGTGGCCACTTCTCGACACCGAATGCGCCAAGCTTCCCCGGTTTTGAGAGTTTTGGCGGCCGCATCCTGCATGCACACGATTTCCGCGACGCGCTGGAGTTCAAGGACAAGGATGTGTTGCTGGTCGGCAGCAGCTATTCGGCGGAAGACATCGGCTCCCAGTGCTACAAGTACGGTGCGAAGAGCATCACGAGTTGCTATCGCACGGCGCCGATGGGCTATCACTGGCCCGAAAACTGGGAAGAGAAACCGATATTGCAGCGCGTGCGCGGCAATATCGCTTACTTCGCCGACGACACGCACAAGCGCGTCGACGCGATCATCCTGTGCACCGGATATCAGCATCACTTCCCGTTTCTACCCGACGAACTGCGCCTGAAGACCGGCAATCGCCTGTGGCCTTTGAACCTCTATAAAGGTATTTTCTGGGAAGACAATCCAGGCCTGATCTACCTCGGCATGCAGGACCTCTGGTATTCGTTCAACATGTTCGACGCTCAGGCCTGGTATGCGCGCGATGTGATCCTCGGACGCATCACGCTGCCGCCGAAAGCGGAAATGACCGCGCATAGCCTCGCATGGCGTGCGAAAGAAGAAAAGCTCGCCACCCATCAGGAAATGTTCGAGTTTCAGGGCAGCTACATTCAGGAGCTGCTCGATGCGACCGACTACCCGAGTTTCGACATCGAAGGGGTGAACCGAACTTTCCTCGAATGGAAACACGACAAGCATGACGACATCATGGGCTATCGCAACAAGTCCTATCGCTCGCTGATGACTGGCACGCAATCCCCGCCTCATCACACGCCGTGGCTATCGGCACTCGATGACTCGATGGACGCGTATCTTGGCGAACCCGTTGCGGCGTTGAAAACCGCCGGCTAAGCGGCGCGAGCCAGGGAAGAACATGCTGATACGCACCCCCATAAGCTCGCGTCCCGCTGAGCCGGCGCTATTTGCTCGCGCGGCCGGATGCGAACGATATCGCGTGGCGGGCGGCGGCCTCACGGTCGTCGCGCTCACGCCCGGCGATACTTTGCAGATCGTGGATATCGAAGGCCTGCAGCCCTGCGAACTCATGGCCTTCGATGCGCACGGCGAAGCGGCGCTGGCCGCGCTCGATCTACAAGCGTCGGCGGGCGCTTCGTTCATGGCGAGTCTGTTGCATAACAGCGCGGCCTCGCACGTGCTGACCGGTCTGCTCAAGCGTGGCGTTCATGCGAGCGCATTGCAGTCCGCGGCGACTATCTGGAGCGGCGACACACCGGCGGGCTTTACGCGAAAACTCATTGCCTCCGAAGCGCTGCTCGTCATCGTCGCCGCGCCGGGTGCCGCAAGGGCAATCGATTCGCAGAACCCGCCCACCGGCTTGCGCCTCACGATCGATCGCGCGAATCCCGCGCTGCTCGCCGCGCCGCCGCTTCCCGCACCATTGGCCGACACGCTGAACGACTTCACGATCCAGCCCGGCACCGCCACCGCGTACACGGTGCGCGCGGGAGAATACATTCAGGTACTGGACGTCGCGGGTCGGCAATGTTCGGATTTCGTCGCCTTCGATCTCGCCGCGTTGGATGGAAACAAGGAACTCGACCTCGACCAGACCGTGACGAGAACGCTGAATGGCAATGCGTATCCCGCTCCCGGCCTGTTCTCGAAGTTCTTCAATCGAAACATGCAGCCCATGCTCGAAGTCGTACGCGACACGGTGGGCAGTCACGACTCATTTGCCCTGGCGTGCGCGGCGCGCTATTACGAAAGCCAGGGCTATTTCGGCCATAGCAACTGCAGCGACAACATGAGCCGCGCCCTCGCCGCTTTTAACGTGGCGCCACGCCCCGGCTGGCCCGCGATCAATTTCTTCTTCAATACCGGCATCAACGCCCATCAGCAAATGACGCTCGATGAACCGTGGTCGCGCCCGGGCGACTACGTGTTGATGCGCGCGCTGACCGACCTCGTGTGCGTGAGTTCGTCCTGTCCCGACGACATCGATCCCGCGAACGGCTGGAATCCGACCGATATCCAGATCCGCGTCTATCCGAACAAGGAACGCTTCTCCATTGCCATGGCTACCCGAACCACGCCCGATGCCGAACCGGTCCTGACCCGCGAGTCAGGCTTTCATGCAAAGACGTCGGCGCTCACCCGCCATTTCACCGACTATCGCGGCTGGTGGCTGCCCACGCACTACGAGGGCTTCGGCACCGTCGAAGAATACTTCGGCTGCCGGGAGCGCGTCGCCATGATGGATCTGTCCGCACTTCGTAAGTTCGAGATCATCGGTCCCGACGCGGAAGCCCTGTTGCAATACTGTCTGACGCGCGATGTCCGGCGGCTCGCCGTCGGCCAGGTCGTGTATTCGGCGATGTGCTATCCGCACGGCGGCATGCTCGACGACGGCACGCTGTTGCGCCTCGGCCCGGACAATTTCCGCTGGATTTGCGGCGAAGACTACGCCGGTGTCTGGCTGCGCGAGCAGGCGGCGGCGCTCGGCATGAAAGTGTGGATCAAATCGGCCTCGGATCAGATTCACAATCTGTCGATTCAGGGACCGCTGAGCCGCGAGTTGTTGAAGCAGATGGTGTGGACGCCGCCCACCCAGCCGGCACTCGATAAGCTCGGCTGGTTCCGCTTTCTGGTCGGCCGGCTCGACAATTACGAAGGCTGTCCGATCATGGTCTCGCGCACCGGCTACACCGGCGAACTCGGCTATGAAGTCTGGTGTCATCCGCAGGATGCCGAACGCGTGTGGGACCGTTTGTGGTTGGCTGGGCAACCGCTAGGCATGGTTCCGCTCGGACTGAACGCGCTCGATATGCTGCGCGTCGAAGCCGGCCTGATCTTCGCCGGCTACGAGTTCACCGACGAAACCGATCCGTTCGAAGCCGGCATCGGCTTCTCGGTACCGCTGAAAACCAAAGCGGACGACTTCATCGGCCGCGACGCATTGCTTGCCCGCAGCGCGCATCCGCGGCACAAGTTGGTCGGACTCGAACTCGACGGCAACGAACCCGCGCACCATGGAGATTGCGTGCACGGGCAACACAACGCGCGCGCGCAGATCGGCGTGGTCACGAGCGGCGTGCGTTCGCCGATCCTCGGCAAGAACATTGCGCTGTGCCGTATCGATATCGCCTATGCCGAACCGGGAACACGCTTGCAGGTCGGCAAGATCGACGGGCATCAGAAACGCATCGACGCTCAGGTCGTGGCGCCGATCTTCTACGATCCGGACAAGAGCCGTGTCCGCGCCTGAACGGCTGCAGCACGGGCCCCGGCTTGCGCCAGGTAGCGCGGCGGGGCTGCGCCACCAACCCCGCTCAATGCCGCATCAAGGACCACAACAGCAGCGCCAGCAACAGCACCACGACCACCTGCCAGAACAGCACCGGATCGCTCTCGAGCAAGGGCTTGCGCCGAATCGGCGCCATCGCGTCTCGACCGCTCGAAAAACGATCGAGATCAGCGCAGACTTCGAGCACGTCCTGATACCTGCGCGCCGGGTCGGTCTGCAGGGCTTTCTCCAGCACCAGGTCGAGCCATTGCGGCGCGTCCGGCCGGTACTGATAGAGCGGCACGCGTCCATTAAAACCGTAGGGCAGCTTGCCGCCGCTGAACAGCCGGTACAGGGTCACGCCAAACGCGAACACCTCGGAGCGCGCATCGCCCTGTGCGCCTTTCATCAACTCAGGCGCCATATAAGCGGGCGAGCCCGGCGCGGCGTCCGGGCCCGGCAACTGCATGCCCGGCATATAACCGAAACCGAGATCGAGCAGGCGCGTGCTATCGCCCCACATCACGAGCACGTTCTCGGGTTTGATATCGCGATGGAAGATATTGCGGCGATTCAGCACGTCGATCGAATGGCCTAGCTGTTGCGCGATCTTGAGCGCACGTGGCAGTGCCATGGGCTGAGGCGCCGCCAGCAGTTTTTCGAGCGTGACGCCTGCGCCGAGCGGCATCACCACATAGAGCCGGGTTTGCCGGTCGGCATCGATCGGCATCGGCGCGAGCACGCCGTCGTCGCCGATCTTGCCGGCCAGCCAGCGCTCGCGCACGATCGACTGCCGCACGTTCTCGTCCTGCTCGACACGCGGCTTGGGAAACTTGAGCGCCAGCGGCGTGTTCGGATCGGCCAGATCGTAGCCGGCGAAAATCCGCGAATAGAAGCCATCGCTCAACACGCTCTTGAGCAGATATCCGTCGACCACCTCGCCGGCGTCGGGAACAGCCGGAATAGGCAAAACGCCGACCACACGTTCGAGGTAACCGACATCGAGCGAAGGCAGGGCGCCCACATCGAGCACCGCGCTCGTCACGTCGTCCTGCGAGCCGCGCGTCAGCGCCAGCGCGCCCAGCCGCCGTGCCGTTTCGAGCGCACCGCCGCGCGCCGCCAGCACCGTCTGCAGTTCGCGCATCGGCACGCGGCGATAGAGTCCGTCGGAGCACATCAGCAGTCGGTCGCCCTCGCGCAGCTCAAGCGTTTCGATGCGCGTCACCAGCGTCGGAAGCATGCCGACCGCGTGAGCCACATAAGAACCGAAGGCGACCGGCACCACGTCGTCGTCACCGAGCTGGGTCAGTTGGCCATCGCGCAGCAGATAGAGCCGCACATCGCCGGCCGCGACCAGATACGCGGTAGCGCGGCGCACGATCAGCGCCGCAAAGGACGCGGACATCTGCTTCAGTGCTGGGTCGACGCGGCCGATCTGATGCAGCCAGCCGTGTATTGCCTCGAGCGCGCGCGCAGCGGCCACGCCGGGCTGCAAGGTGTCGGCGAGCCCGTAATAGGCATCGATAAAGGTCCGCACCGAGAGTTCGGCTGCGACCCGTCCGCCCTTGCTGCCGCTCACGCCATCGGCGAGAGCGATCACGCTGCCACGCGCGGCGCGCGCCGCCAGATCGCCGAGCATCACGCCGACGTAGTCTTCGTTGATGTGATCCTGCCCGCGGGCGCGGGCAGGGAAAGAAACACAACCGATCTCGAGCGCGGCGCACTCGCCGCGCTCCGGCCTCAATTGCAGATCGATTTCCTGGCCGCCCATTCCGCGACCGCTAGCAGGCCTTCCCTCTGGATCGTCTGGCACCTGGCTGGTGTTCGGTGCGGGCAAGCTATCCTGGGAGAAGGGTTCACTCATTTACTTTTTGCCGTGGGTCATCACGTCGCTGGTTTCCAGATCGTGCTCGATCTTCTCGAGCACCTGCGGCGAGCGCTTCTTGAGCATCAACAACCAGACTGCGCCAACCAGCATATACGCAACGAACAGATACGGCAGGATGTTATACGGATAATCGGGCACCGGATACACGCTGCCGATCACCGCGCCGACCATCGCCAGTGCGCCGAGCACGCCCCACACGACGTTGCTAGTCTTGAGCTCGCCCTGCTTCTTCAAATAAACCGGTGCCGCGATGGCGACCAGGAAATACACGACCAGGAAGCCAAAGGTCGCAAACGTACTGGTATAGCCGAAGGTGTTGAGCGGTCCCGTGCCGAGCATCGCGATACACACCACGAAAGTCACGATGGAGGAAAACGCAACGGCAATGTACGGTGTCTGATGCGTGCGGTGCACCATGCCCATCGAGCGATGCACGAACTGATAGCGGCCCATCGAATACAGAAGACGGCTGGACGAGTTGATGCACGCAAGCACGCACGAGAACGCGCTGACCGAGGCAATCAGATAAAACACCGGACCGAGCGGCGAGGCGCCGACGCTCGTGAGCAAGGTGCTGAGCACGGCCGAATCGCCGCCGAGCTTGGCTGCGTCGTCGTGGTAGGCGATCGTCATCGAATAGGCCACAAACATGAAGAACAGGCCCGACAGGATCACGCACCAGACCACCGCGCGCGGAATGACGCGCAGCGGGTTCCTGGTTTCCTGGCCGAGCGAGGCCGCGCTCTCGAAACCCACGTACGAGAAGATGCCGAGCACCATGCCCTGTGCCATGCCCTTACCGCTCACGCCCTGCAGCCCCAGTTGCGTATGGTCGATGATATGGTCCGGATGCAGCGCGAGCACATAGATCAGCACACCGCCCACGATCACCACCGAAGCGGCTTCGATTGCCAGCGACAGGCGCGAGGAGAGCTTCACGTCACGCGCCGAGAAGAACCAGGCCAGGCCGACAAAGATCGTGTAGACCGCCCACGACGGGATATTGACACCCCAGGCCGTAAAAGCGTTCTGCACGAACACTACGCCTGCGGCGCCAACCCCCATTGCAGTGCCCACGTAAGCTGCGATCAGACCCCAGCCGGCAATGCCGCCCGCCATCGGCCCAAGCGCGCGCGAGATATAGATAAAGAACGAGCCGGCCGACGCGATCCGGCTCGAGAGCGCGATGATGCTCATGCTCACCAGCAGCAGCCCGAGCGTCGAAAGACCATAAATCAACCATGTGCCCGCACCGGCCAGCGCCGCGATCGCGGTCACGTTGATCGACGGCGTGAAGGTCGGTGAAAGGTTCGCGATAGATTGGCCGATGACCTCGGGGAAACCTAACGTGCCGGCACGCAGACCGCCGGATGGTGCCGGCGCTGCTTGCGTGGTGCTTTGCGGAGTGCTCATGTCGGGCTCCTGATAGATTGGTGAATCAAGGTTGAATGCACTCAACTTTTCCACAGTCAAAAAACTCAAAACAATTCAATTCATTTGGTCCATCCGGGAATCCAGGAAGTACCCGCGAGCGGAATGCGCGCCATTGCCGCGGCCTCGACCGTCAGCGCAACCAGATCCTCCGGTTCGAGGTGATGGACGTTCTGCTTGCCGCACGCTCGCGCGATCGTCGTCAGTTCCATGTTTAGCGTCTTGAGGTAGTTGCGCACGCGGCGTGAGCCTTCATCGGGCTGCACACGCTGTTCGAGCACCGCGTCCTGGGTGGTCACGCCGACCGGGCACTTGCCCGTGTGACAGTGATGGCAGAAACCCGGCGACGTGTTCAGCGCCGCATAGTCCGCCGCCGCCGAATGCAGCGCGCCGTTCTGAAAGTACGTGTCGCTGTTGCAACCGAGCGCCATCAGCATGCCCTGCCCGATCGCCACCGCGTCCGCGCCGAGCGCCAATGCCTTCGCCACGTCAGCACCGGTGCGGATGCCGCCCGAGACGATCAGTTGCACCTGGCCTTTCATATTCAGGTCTTCGAGCGCGTCCACAGCCTGGCGAACCGCGGCCAGCGTCGGAATGCCGACGTTCTCGATGAAGCAGGTCTGCGTCGCCGCCGTGCCGCCCTGCATCCCGTCGATCACCACCACGTCCGCGCCCGCATGCACCGCGAGCTTGACGTCGTTGAACGTGCGGGTTGCGCCGACCTTCACGTAGATCGGTTTTTCCCAATCGGTGATTTCGCGCAGTTCCTGAATCTTGATCGCCAGATCGTCCGGGCCGGTCCAGTCAGGGTGACGGCTCGCCGAACGCTGATCGACGCCGGCCGGCAACGTGCGCATCGAGGCGACGCGCGGATTGACCTTCTGCCCGAGCAGCATGCCGCCGCCGCCCGGCTTCGCGCCCTGGCCGATCACGATTTCGATCGCATCGGCGCGGCGCACGTCGTCCGGATTGAAGCCGTAGCGCGACGGCAGGCACTGATAGACCAGCGTCTTCGACGAGCGGCGCTCTTCCTGCGTCATGCCGCCGTCGCCGGTGGTGGTCGAGGTGCCCATCGCGGTCGCGGCCTGGCCGAGCGCTTCTTTCACGTTCGCGGACAGCGCACCGAAGCTCATGCCGGCGATCGTGATCGGAATATCCAGCACCACCGGCTTTTTAGCGAAGCGCGTGCCGAGCACGGTCTGCGTCGCGCATTTCTCGCGATACCCTTCGAGCGGATAGCGCGACAGCGAGGCGCCGAGAAACAGCAGATCGTCGAAATGCGGCACACGGCGTTTCGCGCCCAGACCGCGAATTTCGTAGAGGCCGCGCTGCGCGGCGGCGTGGATATAGTCGATCGTCTTGCGGTCGTAGCCTTGCGACTCTTCCTGCTGCAAGCGGACGAATTGAACGGATTTGGCTTCCATGGGGGCCTTCTTAGAGAGCGTGTGTTCAATATTCCTGGTTCGCGTCGGCGTTCCAGTGATAGAGCGTGCGAGCGGAGGCGATGCGTTTGAACGACGCCGGGTCGTGGTCCATGCCAGCGGCGGTCAGCAGCGCGCGCACCGCGTCGATATCCGCCTGCGTCATCGGCTCGTACTGCGCGTCCGCGCCGAGCGATTTCACGTCGCCGCGCACGTACAGCACCGCTTCGTAAAGCGAGTCGCCGAGTGCATCACCCGCATTGCCACAGATCACCATGCGGCCCGCCTGCGCCATGAACGCCGAGAAGCTGCCCACCGAGCCGCCCACCACGATGTCGCCACCCTTGAGCGAAATACCGCAGCGCAGGCCCGCATCGCCGTCGATCACCAGCAGGCCGCCGTGCGCCGAAGCGCCCGCGCCGTTGGACGCGAAACCCTTCACATGCACCTTGCCGCTCATCATGTTTTCCGCGACGCCGGTTCCCGCGCTGCCGTCGATCTCGATCGTCGCGTGTTTGTTCATGCCGCCCGCGTAATAGCCGGCGTGACCGGCGATCGTCACTTGCACCGGCGCATCCACACCGACTGCGAGGTTATGCGCACCATTCGGCGCGACGACCGTCACCGCCTGGCCCTCCAGTTCGCTCGCCGGTTTGTGCAGGAACTGGTTCAGCTCACGGACCGTTGTGCGCGCCAGATCGAAAGTCAGGCTTTCCATACATACATCTCCTCAGGTGCGGGTTCGAAGACCCTGGCGTTCTTGATATCGGGCAGATGCGCGAGCGAACGGAACTCGGAAGCGATCGCGACGTAGTCGTCGTTTTCCGCGACCACCGCCGGCTTGCACGCGAACGGATCGCGAATCAGCGCGAGTTCGGTCGAAGTGCCCATCAGGAACGTGTAGAAGCCGTCGAGTTCTTCGAAACCCTTCTGCAAGGCGACCGGCAACGTGTCGCCTTCGCGCAGCCGCCATTCGAGAAAGCGGCAGGCGGCTTCGGTATCGTTGTCGGTATCGAAGTGAATGCCTTGCGGTTCGAGCTTGCGGCGCACACCATGCGCGTTCGAGAGCGAGCCGTTGTGAACGAGGCAGAAGTCGTCGCCGGCCGTGAACGGATGCGCGCGGTCGGGCGTCACCGCCGATTCGGTCGCCATGCGTGTGTGGCCGACCAGGTGCGAGCCTGTCAGGTTCGCAAAGTCATAGCGCTCGGCGACTTGCGACGGCGAGCCAATATCCTTGTACAGATCGATCGAGCGGCCGCTCGACAGCAGATACAGCTTCGGATAGCGCTCGCGCAACCACGTCTTCACGCGCTCGACATTACCTTGCACCGTCAGTACCGCATGATTGCCCTTCGCATCGGCACGGGCGGTCACGTCCATCGCCGCGTTCAATGCGTCCAGCAGCGGTTGCCATGCGAAGTCCGCGCCTTCGTCGGTGAAGCCCGCGTAGATGCTCAGCTTGCGCTGGCTCGCATCGACCTGTTTGCCGAACACCGCGAGGCCCGCCGAATCCGGTCCGCGCTCGGTCATGCCGATCAGCATCGGCACCATCAGTTCGCCGAGCCGTTCGCGCAATGCCGGCGTCTTGACCAGCAAGCCCACAATTCCGCACATGGTGCTTCTCCTTAGAAAAATTCGAGGTAGGTCTTCAGTTCCCAGTCCGAAACGTGGCGCATGTATTCGAGCCACTCCATCCGTTTGAGCTTGAGGAATTCATCGGCAACCGGGCCGAGCGCGTCGCAGATCACGCGGTCGCTTTCCAGCGCATCGAGCGCCTGCTCGAGGTTTTGCGGCAGCACGCCGATACCGTGTTCGGCTAGTTTCGCGGGCGACCACTCGTAGAGATTCTCGTTAGCCGGGTCGCCCGGTGACAGACCACGGTCGACGCCGTCCAGCCCCGCGGCAATCACGGCCGCCGTCGCGAGATACGGATTGCATGCGCCATCCGGCAAGCGCAGTTCGATGCGCTCGCCCGGCATGCGCACCATCGTCGAACGGTTGTTGTCGCCGTAGCTGATGTAGGCCGGCGCCCACGTTGCGCCTGTCAGCGAACGGCCAACAACGAGGCGCTTGTACGAGTTCACCGTCGGATTGCACAGCGCGGCCAGCGCCGGCGCGTGCGCGAGCAGGCCCGCCGTGAACTGGTAGCCCAGCTTGGAGAGGCCCATGCCGAGCCTGTCCGACGGGTCCGCGAACAGATTGCGTTCGCCGTCGCCGATCGACATATGCATGTGCATGCCATTGCCGGGACGGTTCGCGAACGGCTTCGGCATGAACGAGCAGATCATGCCGAGTTCATTGGCGATCTCGGAGGCTGCCATCTTGAAGAACACGTAGTGATCGCACGAGGTCAGGCAATCGGTGTACGTGTAGTTGATTTCGAACTGCCCGTTGGCGTCTTCGTGATCGATCTGATAGACGTCGATGC
Organism: Paraburkholderia sp. SECH4; assembly: GCF_030511745.1. NCBI lineage: Bacteria > Pseudomonadati > Pseudomonadota > Betaproteobacteria > Burkholderiales > Burkholderiaceae > Paraburkholderia > Paraburkholderia sp. SECH4. The sequence goes on along the minus strand of NZ_JALOCP010000031.1, from coordinate 63,471 downwards.
CGACCGCGCGCATCGATTCGGTGAGCTTTTCCAGGAAGACGCGCGTACGCGAGAGTCCCTTGTAGTCGTAGCACGGCTTGGCGAGCGTATCGCTCGGATCGCATGGCTCCAGCGTGCCGGACGCCGAACGGCGCAGCAGCGAGAATTCCGGCTCCAGACCTGTGAAGAGCGTCCAGTTGCGCTCGGTCATCCGTGCGACCTGCTTCTTCAAGGTCACGCGCGAATCGTATTGCCACGCTTCGCCATCCACATGACCGTCGCAGACGATCCGTGCGAGACCCGGCTGCCACGGCACCGGCGTGAGCGTCGCCAGATCGCCGACGGCCATATAGTCGGGGCCGTTCGGCTCGATACCGACTCCCCAGATCGCAAACCCCGCGAAACCGGCACCCGCTTTCAACACGCTCTTCAGATGACTGACCGGCACCGATTTCGCCTTGGCCACGCCGTGAATATCGACAAACTGCGCCAGCACGTACTTCACGCCCTGCTGCGTCAGATACGCTTGCGCCTCTTCCGCCGAGCCGAAACGGGGCACGCATCCGAGCTCGTTGACCGGCAGCTTGCTCGCATCGTTCAGGTTCATCGCCACTCCTTGCAACTGCATCTTTCGTGGTTTGGAAAAGCCACACACAACGCGTGTGACCGGGTTACGCAACACGCTCCCGAACGCCGGTTTTGGCGCGCTTCGAGCTTGTTTTCAATCGGCCGGATACTTTATTGGTGAGAAACAAAGATTCTTTTTGTGAAACTCTTTGCGCGTGACTTGGCGCGGCAATCTGCTACGCTTTCCTTTTACGTGAGGCTTACATGCAAATCGGTGAAGACAATAAAACGCCGCTTGAACGCTACCTCGGCAACACCATTCGCGAATTACGCCAACGCCACGGCCTGACCATTGCTCAGGTTTCCGCTCAGGCCGGCATCAGCCGCGGCATGCTCTCGAAGATCGAAAACGCGCAGACTTCCGCAGGTCTCGAGGTCCTCAACCGCATCGCCCAGGCACTCGGCGTTTCGCTCTCCATGCTGTTCCGCAATTTCGACGTGCCGCAAGGCGGTGCACAACTCGTCAAAAAAGGCAGCGGCATGGAAGTGGTGCGCAAGGGCACCAAAAGCGGCCACACCTATCACCTGCTTGCCTATGACCAAGGTCCGCATAAGCTTTTCGAACCCTTCCTGATCACGATGGAGGACGAAGCCGAACGCTTTCCCGTGTTTCAGCATCCGGGCACCGAATTCATTCACATGCTCAAGGGCGTGATCGAATACCGCCACGGTCAGCAAACCTACATTCTTCATCCTGGCGACACCCTCACCTTCCAGGGCGAGATACCGCACGGTCCGGAACGCCTGATCAAGACGCCCATTCAATTCCTGTCGATCTTCGTGTATCCGCAATCGAGTGCAACTGACTGATCGCTCGCTGCGGCCGTCTCAGTCGATGCCTCTATCAATGCAACGTTTGTGCCATGTTTATCTGAGTGAATCAAAGATTCCCACCAATAAACGCTTTGGGCGCCATGCGTCGTTCCTGATTTCGACGCTGAAAGGTTCATCAGCCTGACTGCGGTGCACATCGTCGCTGTGACTGGTGCGACTTTGCACAAAAACGAGGTGTGCGGTTAAGCAGCGTTAAAAGCAACACTTATACAAACGCGCGCTATCGCGCCTGAATCAGCGCAATGCATCGTCCGGCAGATCGGGCAGCGCCCGCGCGAGCGACGGTTGAATCGCGTTATCCAGCACGCCGCGCGTCAGCATGACGATGTCGCCGGCGAACTGTTCCCACTCGCCCTGGCGATGCAGCAGGAAAAAATCGCGCCGCCCGAGGCGGCTCGGCGGCAACGGCATCACCGCGATATCGTCCAGATAGTGCCGCGCCTGCCACAGACACAAAGGGGTCGAAATCGCGAATCCCACCCGCGCGGCCACCAGACTCAGCAGCGGATCGGTCGCGTCGAACTCGTAACGCCGCGGACTGTTGATACCCAGATGCCGCGCGAAACGCTCGATCTGCTGGCCGATGACCGAGCGCGCCGTGTAGCGGATCAGCGGCAGTTCGAGCGCGAGCGTGCGCCAGTCGATATTGCGGCGTCCGCTCAAGTGGCTGCGTGCAACCACCACCACGAATGCCTCGGAAAACAGCGGCACTTCGACGATCCGTGCGTCGCTCAGCGTGGTCTGCGTGCAGATCGCGATATCCAGTTCGCGGTCGTGCAACTGTTTGCTAAGCCCCGGCGTGAGACCGGACCACATCGAAATCTGCCGCTCTGAATTCGACACCGCACGAATCAATTCAGGCCCGACAGTGGCCGCGAACGAATCGACGCACCCCAGGCGTACCGGCATCTTGCCGGCCTGCGAGGCATCGCCGATGCGGGTGCTCACCATCTGCGCGTGTTCGATCAACGGCCCCGCCAACTCCAGCAACGCGCGCCCCGCTACGTTCGGGCGCGGCGGACGGCTCTCGCGATCGAACAGCGTCAGGCCCTGATCTCGCTCCAGCGCGGCAATCGACTGGCTGATGGCGCTCTGGCTCACGCCGAGCTGCTTCGCCGCGCCCGTCATCGAGCCGCTGTCGCAGACAGCCACAAAAGCCTGCAACGCGCGCAGATCGATCGGGGTCGGGGTTCGTCTCATGAAATGCTCCGCTCGCGTGGGTGACATGCCGGTCATCCTGTGCGACACGACAGCATGGTGCCGAGGTTCGCAGGATTGGTGCACAGGATGAGAAATTGCACTGGCTCGCCATAAGTTTGCCTAATACAAAATTGGCGCGGCCAACGTTTTCCTAGAATTCGCCTCATTGCCTACACAGAGGTCCACATGAGCCACTACGATTTCATCGTGATTGGCGCTGGCGTCATCGGCGCGTCGGTCGCCCATCATCTCGCCGTCCTGGGCGCGCAAAGCGTGCTGGTTATCGAACAGGGCACGATCGGCGCGGGCACCACGTCACAGTCGTCCGGCCTGTTGCGCACGCACTATTCGGTGCGCCAGAACGTCGAACTCGCGCGCTCTTCGTGGTGGGCATTCAATAATTTCGCTGACTATCTCGGCGACGACGAAGCGTCCTGTGGTCTCGTCAAATGCGGCTATCTGATCTGCGCGCCCGACGGCGACAAGCTGGAGCCGCTGCGCGCCTCGCTCGCCACGCAGCAGGAGATGGGCATCGAAGTGCAACTACTCGACAGGGCGCAAGCGCACGAGCGCCTGCCGATCGCGAACTTCGACGACGCCGCGCTGATCGGCTATGAACCGGAGGCGGGTTTTGCGGATGCCTATCTGGTGGCGACCGGCTTCGCCCGTTCGGCGCGCCGGCGCGGTGTCAAGATCATGGAAGGCGTGACGGTCACGGGCCTCGTCCGCGAAGGACGCCGGATCACCGGCGTCGCAACCAGCGCGGGCAACTTCAGTTGCGGCACTCTCATCAGCACGCAGAACATCTGGACGCCTGAACTCGCCGGCTGGATCGGTGTGCCGCTGCCGGTCAAGCCGGAGCGTCACACGGTGCTTGCGCTCGAATGCGACGGTGCCGCGTATTCGTTCAAGATGCCGGCGTTCAAGGACCTCGGCTCGGCCGGCATGCTCTATTACCGCAGCTATGGCGGCAGCCAGATGCTCGTGTCCGAAGGCGTGGTGGGCGAAACGCTGAACTCGCCGGAAACCGAACAGGGCGATATCTCGCTCGACTATGTCGCCGAAGTCGGCGCGCAGGTCGCCGAACGCTTCCCGGCTTATGAGGCCGCGGGTCTCGCTTCGTCATGGACCGGTGTGTACGACGTGACGCCCGACTGGAATCCGGTGTTGGGCAAGGTCGCCGATATCGAGGGTCTCGTTGTCGGCTTTGGCTTCTCCGGGCACGGCTTCAAGCTGTCGCCGGGCATCGGCAAGATCCTCGCGCAGCATGCGCTCGGCCAGCCCACGGATGTTTCTCTCGCACCCTATGCGCTCGACCGGTTCGCCAGTGGCGCGCTACTGGTGGGCAAGTATGGCTCGGGCGCGGTCTCCTGACTACTGGACGTAAATACAGGACGTAAAGGGTGCTCAAGTCATGACAATCAACATTCTGGTTCCAGTCAAGCGCGTGGTGGACGCCAACGTCCGCGTGAGGGTCTCGTCGAACGGTTCGATCGACACCACCGGCCTTAAGATGTCGCTCAACCCGTTCGACGAATGCGCGGTCGAAAAGGCATTGCAACTCAGGGAAGCCGGCGTTGCATCGAAGGTGACGGTGATCACGTGCGGCACGCAAGCCAGCCAGGACGTGTTGCGCACGGCGCTCGCGATGGGTGCCGACGATGCCGTGCTGATCGACACATCGGCGGCAACCGCCACGCTCGATTCGCTCGCGGTGGCGCGTCTGCTGAACGCTCATATGGCGAGTCGCGAGTACGGCCTCGTGCTATGCGGCAAGCAGGCGATCGACGGCGACATCGGTGGTGTCGCCGCCATGCTCGCCGCCCTGCTCGACTGGCCGCAGGCGTTGAACGCAGGCGCACTCTCGGCCGATGGCACAGGCTGGTCCATCATGTGCGACGACGACACCGGCACGGCGACGTGGCGGCTCGAAGGCGCGGCTGTCGTCAGTGCCGACCTTCGCCTCGCCGAGCCGCGCCGCGTGACCTTGCCGAGTATCGTCAAGGCGAAGCAGAAGCCGCTCGTGATCGTGGACGCCGCCACGCTGGCCGTCGAACTCGCGCCGCAGGCCCACATCGTCAAACTCAGCGATCCGCCGGTTCGCCAGCCGGGAATCAAGGTCGCCGATACCTCCGCGCTTATCGCAGCACTGGCCGAGCGGCACGTGTTCGATCAAACAGGAGTGTCGGCATGAGAAGCCTTGTCGTTGTGGAAACGGAAGGTGGACGGCTTGCCGATGCGACGCTTCGGGTCATCAGCGCTGCCATGCAGTACGGTCGGCCGGTTGACGTGTTATTGCCTGATGCCGCGCTTGCAGCCTCTGTCGAAAAGATCGCCGGCATTGAACGTGTGCTCGTGATGACCGACGAAGCGAATGAGCACGTCGTGCCTGAAACGCTCGCCGCGCAATTGCACGCAATCCACGAGGCGTATTCGCTGATCGCGGCGAGTCATCGCACTCTCGGTCGCAGTGCATTGCCGCGCGCCGCCGCGCTAGCCGGCGGCGCATTCATTCCGGACGTGGTCGCGGTTGATGGCGATAGCGGCTTCGTGCGCGGCCTTTATGCGGGAAGCGTCATCGCCAATGTGAACACGGCCAGCGCCGTGACGTTCGCGACATTTCGGGCGTCGTCGTTCGCGCCGGCGACCGACAGCGGCGGCAACGCGCAACGCGTGACGCTCGAACCGGCTGCGGGCTTTAGCCGGACGAAGCTCGTCGAGCGCCAGGCATCGGCACGGACTGGCCGCGAATTACCCGACGCGCGGATCGTCGTCGCGGGCGGGCGCGGTCTGGCATCGAAGGACAACATGGATCGTCTCGGCGAACTGGCGGAAAAGATGGGCGCGGCGCTCGGCGCATCGCGGGCCGCGGTGGATGCCGGCTACGCGCCGAATACCGCGCAGGTCGGGCAAACCGGCAAGATGGTCGCACCCGACGTCTACCTTGCATTCGGCATCTCCGGCGCGATTCAGCATCTGGCCGGGATGAAGGACTCGAAGACCATCGTCGCAATTAATAAAGATCCGGACGCGCCGATCTTTTCGGTCGCGGACATCGGGCTCGTCGGCGATCTGTTCGAGGTGGTGGGCGAGATCGAAGCGCATGTCGGTGCAGCAGGCACGAGCCGATGACGCTTCATCTGGCGGGCGCGATTGAACCGCTGGCGGACCGCTAAGAGAACCCTATGGCAAGCAACGCACTGATCGTCAAGGACCCGACCCAGAACATCGTCTGGGTCACGCCGGAAGGTGGTGATAGACCGAACTACGCGAACATGTGAGCGCCGTAAAAAAGGCGGCTTCGGAGTCGAAGCCGCCTTTCTTATGCATTCACGCATTTGCCATCAGCGATTGCACGGTGCCTTTTTCGACATCGCCGACATAGATGCCAAAGGCATCTTCGGTCCGCTCCTTCACGTAGCGGCGCAGCATCGACTGCACGGCCGGGTCGCGAATCTCGTTCCATGGTATCGCGTCGAGCGGCACATAGCGGACGTCCGCGACTGCCGGCGCGTCGTCGACCACGCGCCCGCGATAGTAGATGTGCGTGACGCCCTTCTCCTCGAACACCGCGAACAGAAAATCGAGGTTGACGTTCAGTTTCAGAGCGTCAAGCACGCCGCGCAAACTCGTAGCGTCCGCCGGCGGTTCGAGCCGCGTGCCGGTAGGCAACTGCAATCCGCTCGCGGTCCTGGTCAGCACGAGCCCTCTGGCATGTTCGAGAATCGCGCCGACTTGCGCACGTTGGCCAGTCGCCGCCAACGCTTCCTGCGACAAACTGAAATTCACATACGCGCCGCGGCAATACCCTAATGGCGTCGCGCTGGAATGCGTGAAGTCCACCACGCGCCCGATCAGGATGATGTGATCGCCGGCGTCCACCACCTGATGCGTCTCGCAGTCGAAGCTCGCCGCCGCGCCGTCCATCACCGGGCTGCCGGTGCGCCGTGCGTGCCAGGCGACCTGTGCGAACTTGTCCGCGCTCTTCGACGCGAACACGCCCGACACCGGCCGCTGGTCTTCCGCAAGCACACTGACCGCAAAACGCTGCGTCTGCGAAAACACCGGATGGCTCGACGCGGTCCTGGCGATGCACACGAGGATCAAGGCAGGATCGAGCGACACCGACGTGAACGAATTCGCTGTAAAACCGCGCGGCGTGCCGTCCGGCTGGATCGTCGTCACCACCGTCACGCCGGTGACGAACGCGCCCAACGCGCGGCGAAACTGGATGATGTCAAAAGAAGAATCGGTCATGGCGCTGCTCCTCAGGACTGACGGCTCACATCGCGAATAAAGTGCAGAAGCCGCTGATTCACAATCGACGGCGCCGTGACGTTCATCATGTGCCGTTCGTTGGCAATAATCTCGGCGCGGCCGAGCGGCGCTGCGGCCGCCATTGACTCCGACATCGCCGGACTCGAATTCGGATCGCATTCGCCGGTCATGAACAGCGCCGGCATCGCGAGTTGCGGCAAGCGGCCCAGATGCGCCTGGTCCGAACTCGCAAAAAGCCGGTACGCGCGCGCATAGCCTTCGAGATCGACGCTCTCCAGCAACGAGCGCACGAGCTCCGCGACGTTCGCCAGATGACCCGGCACCGGGTCGTCGAACCAGCGTGCGATCGTGGCATTGATGCTCGGCTGGTCGAGCCCGCCGTTCAGCGACGCCGCGCGCTGCATGACGGCGGCCCGTTGCGACGGCGTGCGGTCGTACACCGCATTGAGCGCGGTGACGCTCGTCACCCTCGGCGGGTAGCGCAATGCGAATTCGAGCGCGATCAGCGAACCCATTGAATGACCGACGACATGCGCCGTCCGAATGCCGAGGTGATCCAGCAGCGCCAGCAACTGCGCCGCGTATTCGTCCAGTTGCGGCGACGCGGCCGGCAGCCGGCTCGCGCCGTGTCCTAGCATGTCGTAGCTAACGACACGAAAGTGCGCTCTCAACGCTGCGACCTGCGGCTCCCACACGCAGCGATTCATCCCCACGCCATGGATCAGCACGAGGACATCACCCTCGCCGGCCACGCTGTAGGCCGTGCCGTCAAACACGCCTTTCATCGACGCATTTGCGATGTCGGTTTCACGCTTCATTGGAGCCCAGCTCCTTCAGATCCTGATAGCGGTCGCCGATCCGGTGGTGCGGCCGCCCGCCAATCGACGCACCGAGCGCAATCACGAGTTCGTCCGGCGCAGGCGCGTCGATGATCGAAAACTGGATGGTCAGGTAGTGCGAGCGCATGCCTTCGTCGCCCTTGTGCATCAACGGGATCGTGACCGGGCAGTTCGGGCCGCCACGCAGGTTCGTAAAGCTCAGATAACTTTTAGCGCCGACCGCTTCGCGAAACTTGTTGCCAAAGCGCAGCGTATGAATCAGCGCCGACGCGTGTTCGACTTCACCTGACGTCCCAACGATCGCCGCCTTGCCGTAACCCTCCACCGCATCGCCGGAACCGGCGATGCGCAGAATCTCGGCCGTCAGCACTTCACCGAGTTGCGGCGCGAGCGAGTGAATCTCCGGCCTCAGGTCCTCGACGAAGCCGCGCCCGGCCCATGGATTGCGCAGCACCGCCGCAGCCGCGAACAGTTTCAACGGCCGGGCAGCAGCTTTGCCGCCTTCGATGAACGTGTCTTCCACATAGGTGATCAGTTTGCGAATCTCGAGCTTCATCAGACTTCCTCCGGAGACAGATGCGCCTTGGCTCAGTGCGCGGCGCGCTGTGAGTATTATGGTATTCCATATTAGCGTATGCAAGATTTTTCATCCCGACGACGGGTTTACGAGACTCCCTTCAGTGCACGGACGAAAAAAAACCGTCGCGCGCGACGGTTTTTCTGGCGAACGATACGAAGTGTTCAGGCGCTTTCGCTTTGATCCGCGACACGCTCGGCGAGCGTGGCCATGGCGATGGCTGCCGTGCGCCGCACATGCTCGAGCGACGCGGCAGCAGCCGCAGCGCCGTCCTTCTTTGCAATCGCGCTCAACAACTTGTTCATTTCGCGATTCGAATCCACGCCGCGCCCCGGCGACGAGATCGTCACCGAACGTAACTGGTTGATGCGGCCGTTCAGCGATTTGACCACCTGATGCATCATCAGCTTGTGGCCGCCCGCGAACATCGCTTCGTAAAAGCGTTCGGTGTAAGCCAACACCCGGCGAAAGTCGGACTTGTCGAAAGCGTCTTCGATTTCCTTGCGGATTTCGCGCAACTGCTTCACGAGCGCGGGCGTTGCAAGCTCGGCGCAAGCCCGGGCCGCCTCCGACTCGAGCAACGCCCGAATCTCGTAGATTTCCTGCACCTGTTCCGGATCGAGCCGCGCGACGATGGGGCCGGAATGCGCGACCGTCTCCACCAGCCCTTCCGTTTCCAGATGGCGCAGCACTTCGCGCACCACGGTGCGGCTCACGCCAAGCTGATCGCACAATGTTCGCTCTATCAACCGGTCGCCTGGACGATAGAAGCCCTGCGAAATGGCCTCGCGCAGCTTCTCGAGCGTGAGTTCGCGAAGGGTCGGCGCACTACGGTCAACGCGCATCTGTTCGATCATGGCGAGCTTCCCAAGCGAGATGCTGGGTCAGTTGGTTTTTGGAATACCATAGTATCGCACAGTCGTCGGCTACGGACCGCGATGCCGCGCGTCATGCGGGAAACACCTGCGCATGGGCGCGGTCCCAGTCGAGCCAGGCTTGCGCGCCCACCGCGAGCCCCGCCTCATGGGCGCCCACCGCTGTGCGCACCGCGATCTCCTGCTGCCAGGGCGTCGCCACCGAATAGTGCATGGTGTCGCCCAGATACGTGATGTCACGCACGACGACCGGCAAGCCATCGTTCGCCATGTGCGGCGCCTGCACGCGGATACGGATCTGTTCGGGCCGCAGCATCAGCGCGCCGCCGTCGCCCGCGTTAAGCGCATGGTCGCAGCCCGCGATCGGCACCGGCCTGCCGTTGGGAAACACCGCATGCGAGTCCGCATGGCCGCCGGCCAACGTGACCGGCAGGAAGTTGGAATTGCCGATGAAGCTTGCCACGAAGCGCGACGCCGGCTTTCGGTAAAGATCCTCACCCGTGCCGACCTGCTCGATGCGCCCTTTGTTGAACACCGCGATCCGGTCGGACAGGCGCAATGCCTCTTCCTGATCATGCGTCACGTACAGGATCGTGACACCGGTTTGCTGATGAATGCGCCGCAGTTCGGTCTGCAGTTCTTCACGCAGCTTCTTGTCGAGCGCGGACAGCGGCTCGTCCATCAGCAGCACTGGCGGATCGTAGGCCAGCGCACGCGCAATCGCGACACGCTGTTGCATGCCGCCCGACAACTGCCCGGGCATCCGGTCACGGCAATCGGCCAGATGCACGAGCTTGAGCATTTCATCGACTTTCGCGCGCACTTTCGCCTCCGCCCAGCGTCGCACGCGCAACGGAAACGCGACGTTCTCGCCGACCGTCAGATGCGGAAACAGCGTGTAGCGCTGAAACACCATGCCGATGTTACGGCGGTTCGGCGCGACCGACAGCAGCGGCTTGCCGTCGAGCAACACGCGGCCGTCGGTCGGCGACTGGAAGCCCGCAACGATGTACAGCGTGGTGCTCTTGCCCGAGCCAGACGGCCCGAGGAAAGTCATGAACTCGCCCTTCTCGATGTCGAGCGACACCTGATCGATGGCGACGACCTGATCGTAGGTCTTGCGAAGACGCTGAATCTGCAAAAACGGCGCGCTCACGATTTACCTCTCTTCAATACAAGGCTCAGCAACATCAGGACGACGGTCAGTCCGACGAGCAACGACGACGCGGCGGCGATCACCGGGGTCAGATCCTGCCGCAGCGTGCTCCAGATGCGCACCGGCAACGTCTGCAGCGTCGGGCTGGCCATAAAGATCGACACGACGACCTCGTCCCACGACGCAAGAAACGAGAAGATCGCCGCCGCAAACAGGCCGAGCCGGATACCCGGCAGCGTGACGCGCCATTTCACTTCAAGCGGCCCGGCGCCGCAGATCAGCGCGGCATCCTCGAGCGACGTGTCGAAACTTTCCAGCGAGTTGCTGATCGCGATGATCGAAAACGGCAACGCGATGATCAGATGGCCGATCACGAAACCGACCAGCGTGCCGGTCAAGCCGATACGCAGGAAGAAGCCATACAGCGCAACGGCGAGCACGACGACGGGCAGCACCATCGGCGTCAGAAAGAACGCCTTGAGCAAGGCACGTCCACGAAAATTGCCGCGTGTCAGCGCCAGCGACGCGAGCAGCCCCAGCACTACCGACAGCACCATCACGACGAGCCCCAGCTCGACGCTCGTCAGCAGCGAGTCGAGCCAGCCCGGATCGGCAAACAGCATGCCGTACCACTGCAGCGTCCAGCCGGGTGGAGGAAACATCAGCCATTGCGAATTACCGAACGAGAGCGCGACGATGAACAGCACCGGCAGCAGCAGGAACAGCGACACCGCTCCGCCGACGCTCAGCAGCAGCCAGCGCAACGGGCCAAGACGATCGAAATCGAGCAGCATGTCAGTGAACTCCTGTGGCGCTCACGGCGCGGCTCGAGAAGCGAAGCTGCACCGCGTACAACGACAACGTGACGAGCAGCAGCACGAACGCGGCCGCCCCCGCCAGCCCCCAATTCAGCAACTGCTGGACAAGTTGGGCGATCAGTTCGGCAAGCATCATGTATTCCGGGCCGCCCAACAGCGCGGGTGTGACGAAGTAGCCGAGCGCCATCACGAACACCATCAGCGCGCCGCTCGCAATGCCTGGCATCGCGAGCGGCACCAGCACCCGCCAGAATGCCTGCCAGCGGGTCGCGCCGCAGATTGCGGCGGCGCGCAGCGTGGTCGGATCGATCGCGCGCAAGGTGGCATGCAACGGCATCACGAGAAACGGCAACATGATGTAGGTCATGCCGATTGTCACACCGGTGAGGTTATTCACGAGCGTGAACGGCTCATGGATCACGCCAAGCCACATCAGCAAACGGTTGATCGGGCCAGTCTGTTGCAGCAGCACCATCCATGCGAAAGTGCGCGCAAGCAGATTGGTCCACATTGACAGCAGCAGGATCGCGAACATCAGCTTGCCGATCCAACGCGGCGCGATCGCGAGCAGCCACGCGGTCGGAAAACCGATCACAACCGTCACGACGGTCACCACCGAAGCGACGAAAAACGTATTGCCGAACACGCGCAGATAGGTGGTCGAGCCGAATAGCTGCGCGTAGTTCTGAATGCCGGGCGTCGGCTCCAGCACGCTGCGCAGCAGCAGCGAAAGCACCGGCAACACGAAGAACACAACCAGCAGGAACAGCGCCGGCGCGATCAGCCGGATTTTCCTGAGGCCGACTGTCATCTTCGGCGCCACGACCGGCGGTTCCGCGATAGTACTGACGGCATTCGACATGATGACTCCTTCGCTGGGTTCGTCCGGCGGCGCTTTACTTCGACTGCCACGCGTACCAGCGCTTCGCGATTTCATCGCGGTGATCGGCCCAGTACTTCATGTCGAGATTGATCTGCGTCGTCTTGTACTGATCCGGCTGGGTCTTCGCGACATCCGGCGGCAGAAGCGCGGCGGATTTCAGATTGACGGGCGCATAACCGGTTTCCGCCGCGAAATTCGCCTGGGCCTGTGCACCCGTCGCGCTGGCAAGGAGCTTCATGGCCTCGGCTTTATGTTTCGTGCCCTTCGGCACGACCAGCATGTCCGCTGCGGTCAGGTTCTGATTCCACGATATGCCCACGTCCACACCGGTCTGCTGCAATGCATGCAGCCGGCCGTTCCAGAACACGCCGATCGGCGCTTCGCCGGATGCCATCAATTGCTGCGACTGAGCGCCGCCGCTCCACCAGACGATCTGGCTCTTGATCGTGTCGAGCTTTTTGAAGGCGCGATCGAGATCGAGCGGATAGAGTTTGTCAGGCGCGACGCCGTCGGCGAGCAAAGCGACTTCGAGCACGCCGGGCGCAGACCACTTGTAGAACGTGCGCTTGCCGGGAAAGCGCTTCGTGTCGAACAGATCGGTATAGTTCGCCGGCACGCCGCTCTTGTACGCCGCCTTGTTGTAGCCAAGCACGAACGAATAGTAAAAGCTGCCCACAGCGCCCGCCGACATGAAGCGCGGGTCCAGTTGCGCCTTGTCCACCACCGAATAGTCGATCGGTTCGACGAGGCCGTCACGCAGCGCCGCATACGCAAAATCACCTTCGACGTCGACCACGTCCCACTGCACGTTGCCGCTGTCGACCATGGCCTTGAGCTTGCCATAATCGGTCGGGCCGTCCATCAGGACCTGAATGCCCGATGCCTGCGTGAACGGTTGCGTCCAGTCCTTCTGCTGAGCCGACTGCGTCGTCCCGCCCCAACTGGCGAATACGATCGGCGCGGGGGCCGCTGACACCGGCGCATGGATCAACACGGCCGCTGTGGCGGCCACAGCGGCAACCACAGTGACGGCCACTGCGCGCGCCCGCGCGGGCATACGTAGCGCTTGCTTCATGACGACTGCTCCTTGAAAGGATACGGCTGGCTTCGAGAGGACGGTTTGCGAATACGGTGCTTACTTCAGCGGCGAAAACGCGGCGGGCTTCATGATCTTGCTTTCCATCGTTTCCATCAGCGCCTGAATCTTCGGAATGAAAGCCTGCCATGCGGGATCTTCCGCAAGCCGTTGACGGCGCGCTTCGCGCTCGTCGAGACTCGGATATGCCCACATGTGGACAATCTGGTTCAGCGGCCCGATCTCCGAGAAGAAGTAGCCGACGAGTTCACCGAGATAGCGCTTCTGCAGTTCGATGCCTTCTTCCTCGACCAGCTTCAGATACGCGGGCACCGCGCCTGTTTTGATCTTGTACGTGCGGATTTCGTAGTACATGTCAGCCTCTTTAGCGCATGACGAACGGGTCGGCGATCGGGTCGTCCGACGTACGGATCCAGACGGATTTGGTACGTGTGTAGTCGAGCACCGCATCGAGGCCGCCCTCGCGCCCGAGGCCGCTCAAGCCATATCCGCCGAACGGCACGATGGGCGACACGGCGCGATAGGTATTGACCCACACGATGCCTGCACGCAATTGCCGAATGAGCCGATGCGCGCGCGTCAGATCGCGCGTGAACACGCCCGACGCAAGGCCATACTTCGTATCGTTGGCGAGCGCGAGCGCTCCGGCTTCAGTGTCGAAAGTCATGACGCTCAGCACCGGACCAAACAGCTCCTGCGCGACGCTTGGAACGGTGGATGACGGGCAATCGACGATGGTCGGTTCGAAGAAGAAACCCTCGCCGTGTCCTTCTGGACGGCCGCCCCCCGTCAGCAGCGTGGCGCCCGCTTCGAGACTGGCAGCGAGCACGGCTTCGATGTGATCGCGTTGCTTGCGCGTCGCGAGCGGCCCCATTTCGGTACCCACGTCCTGCGGATCGCCGATCCTGATCGCGCGCGCCTTTTCGATGAGCCGCGCGAGCAGCCGGTCACGGATGCCGCGCTGCACCAACAGGCGCGAACCCGCCACGCAACTTTGCCCGCTCGCGGCGAAGATGCCTGCGATCACCGCGTTGCTGACGCTGTCTACATCCGCGTCGTCGAAAACGAGCACCGGCGATTTGCCGCCCAGTTCCAGCGACGTTGCCGCGAGGTTCCCGGCGGAGTTACGCACAATCTGACGCGCGGTGTCTGGGCCGCCCGTGAACGCGATCTTCGACACGAGCGGGTGACTCGTCAGCGCGCGGCCGCAGTCCACGCCGAAACCGGTCAGGATATTAACGACGCCCCGCGGAAAGCCCGCCTCATGCACGAGTCTGGCGAATGCGAGCAGCGGCGCAGGGCCTTCCTCAGACGCCTTCAGGACGATCGTGCAACCGGCGGCGAGCGCCGGTCCGATCTTCACGGCCGAGAGAAACAGCTGCGAATTCCACGGCACGATACCGGCGACCACACCCACCGGCTCGCGTCGCAGGAAAACGTCCATATCGGGTTTGTCGACGGACAGGCAGGCGCCCTGGATCTTGTCGGCGACGCCCGCGTAATAGCGGTAGTACTCGGCGACGTAGCCGATCTGGCTGCGCGTCTCGCGAATGATCTTGCCCGTGTCCGCCGTTTCGAGTTGCGCGAGCTCCAGCGCGTTCGCCGCAACGAGGTCCGCGAGCCCGTATAGCAACTTGCCGCGCTGACTGGCCGTCAGACCCGCCCACTCTGGCGCGAACAACGCGCGGTCCGCAGCGTTCACCGCGCGGTCCACGTCCGCCGCGCTGGCTGCGGGCATCGTCGCCCATGCGGCGCCGGTCGCGGGATTCACGCTGTCAAAGGTGTCGGCCGCCTCGCTGAACTCACCGTCGATGTAATGCTGGAACGACTTCAACATAACTTCTGCTCCTGAGTGCAGAACGTCGATTCGAGGACGACCGGCAATCAGCCGTGCGCGGCGAAGGCAGGCATCACATCGGAGATGAAGCGTTCAAGCGAGCGGCGCTTGCGCTCGAAGCTCATGTTGCTGTCGACCCAGAAACTGTATTGATCGAAACCGAGTTCCTCATACTGTTTGAGACGGTCGATCACGGTACCCGGTTGGCCGATCACGAGATTCTTGCGAATCTGCTCCGGCGCGTATTGCGGAAACGACGCGATGTCGGCGTCGGTCAACGGCTCGATGAAGCCCTGCGTCACCGGACGCTCGTTCTTGAACCACTTGCTGAAGTAGCAGTAGAAGCGCGACAGGTCTTCGACGGCCGTGTCGACTTCGGCGGCATCCGCGCCGACGAAGGTGTGCATTAGCATCATGATCTGCGGCCGCGGAACATTGGGGTTAGCCTTGCAAGCTGCGTTAAAGCGCTCCATCAGACTGACGACTTCGCCGTCGCCCGCGGCGAGCGAGGTCACCTGCACATTGCAGCCGTTGCGTACCGCAAATTCATGCGAGTTCGGATCCCGTGCGGCCAGCCACATCGGCGGATGGGGCTGCTGGACAGGACGCGGTACCGGCGTGGTGGACGGCCACGACCAGAACTCGCCCTGATGCGCGTAATCGCCCTTGAACAACTGGCGCAACGCAGGAACCAGTTCACGCATTCTGGCGCCGGCGCCGAAAGCATCGAGTCCGGGCAACAGACGTTCATATTCGAACGAGTAGGCGCCACGCGCAATGCCCAGGTCGAGCCGCCCGTTGCTCGCGACGTCCACCATGCCGGCCTCGCCCGCGAGGCGAATCGGATGCCAGAACGGCGCGATCACCGTGCCCGTGCCGAGGCGAATCCGCTCGGTGCGTGCGGCCAGATACGAAAGGTTGATGAAGGGATTGGGCGCGATCGTGAATTCCATCGCGTGATGCTCGCCGATCCAGGCGGTTTCAAAACCGCCCTTTTCCGCGATCCGAACGAGTTCGGTCAGCTCGTCGAAGAGTTGCCGGTGGGGCGTGGCAGCGTCGTAACGCTCCATATGAGCAAACAGCGAGAATTTCATGATCGACCTGTATGCAGAAAGCTGGGAGTCGGTCCTGCCGCGACCGGCGCTCGTTGAAGGACGCCGTCGCTCCGTGTCGACCGCTGGGACGCCGCGGTTGGTATTACGGTATTCCACCAGAGCGCTCAGATCAAGCGTTTCAATATTATGGAATACCATAATATATCGCGCTGCCGCCGGCGGAGCGCCCAAAGCGATGGTGTAGGCGTGGTTGGCCAGGAACAGGACTCGCCGAACCTGCTGCGGCGATCGGCACAGGTCACGTTCATGCAGGGTACGGCGCCGATTTCGTCCGCGGGAATCAGGGACTGGCGTCCGTCATCTCACGTGCGCTCAGACGCACCCAAGCGCCGCACCCATCAGGCCTACCGCGGGGGCTGTTGCCTTGGCAAAAGCAAATGAAAGTCGTCAGTGCATCCGCTACCGCTTCGCGAGAGTCAACTGACGCAGGTCTATGTTGAAGCATCCGTAGAGGTCCGCACGAGCACCGTAATTGGTGAGCCGAAACGGCGGACAATCACGAATTGCGGGGCCTGGATAACGCACTGACTCTGACGTCAATGATCGCGCCGCCGGTTCCTGGTAGGTGTCGCTATCTCCCTGCGGCGCGCATCAGACAAATTACTCAGTCCATATTATTCGGCCAAATCGCTCAAGCGACGTGATGGACCCAGCCGAACGGATCGGCGATCCTACCACGCTGTATGCCGGTGAGCCTGGTGCGAATCTGTTGCGTGACGGGGCCTTCGCCACCGTCGCCGATCCTGAACTCGCCGCCGGCATGACGGACCTCGCCGATCGCCGTGACGACCGCCGCGGTGCCACAGGCAAATGTTTCCTTAACGCGGCCGCTGGCGACGTCCGCTTGCCATGCTTCGAACGAGTACGGCGACTGGTCGACAGCGATACCTTCACGCTTGGCCAATTCGATGATCGAGGCGCGCGTGATGCCCGGCAGGATCGTGCCCGACAGGGGCGGGGTGCGCAGCGAACCATCGTCCAGCACGAAGAACACGTTCATGCCGCCCAGTTCCTCGATCCACTTGTGTTGCGCGGCGTCGAGGAACACGACCTGGTCGCAGCCCTTGCTGGACGCTTCGGTCTGCGCAATCAGGCTGGCAGCGTAGTTGCCGCCGCATTTCGCGACACCGGTACCGCCCGAAGCGGCGCGCGTGTATTTGTCCGACACCCAAACGGTGACGGCCGACTTGCCGGGCTTGAAGTAGGGACCAACCGCACAGGCGATCACGCAGAAGATGTACTCGTGCGCAGCGCGTACGCCCAAAAAACTCTCCGAAGCGAACATGAACGGGCGGATGTAAAGGCTGGCACCTTCGGCGGCCGGAATCCATGCGCGGTCGATATCAACCAGCTTTTCGACCGCTTCAACGAACGCGGTTTCAGGCAGTTGCGGCATCGACATGCGTTCGGCCGATTCACGGAAACGCCTGGCGTTGGCTTGCGGCCGGAATAGCAATATCTTGCCGTCCTCGCCGTGATACGCCTTCATGCCTTCGAAAATCTCCTGCGCATAGTGCAGCACCGCGCAGGCTGGGTCGATCTCGAACGGACGGCGGGCTTCGACCTTGGCGTCATGCCAGCCCGTACCCTCGGTCCAGCGGATCGTGACCATGTGATCGGAGAAGACGCGCCCGAACACCGGGTTGACTAGCTTGGCGGCAATCTGGTCAGCGGGGGTAGAGTTGGCGTGCGGCTCAATGACAAACCGCAGTTGATTCTCAGTGCTCATGTCTCAGTACCTCCCAAAAAAAATGCGTGTCCTGAATTCTGCCATCGTAAACGGCATTGGTGCCATTGGCCACGTATCCGGTCTTCTACATCTTCCAGCCTATACGACAGCGGCCACAATGGTGATTTCTACCAGCAGTTCCTCAGAAGCAAGATGTGCCTGCACAGTCGTACGCGCGGGGGCATCTCCGGCGGGAAGCCATGATTCCCACACCTCATTCAGCGTGACGAACGATCTTGCTCATGCGCGTGGTTACGTCAATGCGTTCAATTTGAGTCGTCATTCCGAGGCATCCTTATCAGTATTTGCTTCGCCTAAACCAATATGCAATCCGCCAAGCGAGTGCAGAGCGATTGTTTGGCTGGCGCACGCGCGCGATACGCTCCAATTTGCTGCGGCGTCTCGTGCCGTGATTCGGCCAATATTTGCGTGACGGTAATCCCACACAGACGACCTTGGCAGGGTCCCATACCGCACCGGCTGAAGAACTTGGTCTGGTTCGGCCCGGTGCAGCCGAGGCGTGCCATTTCGCGCACTCGTCCTGCCGCGCGACGGGTGTAAGCTGGATGCTCGGAATCGGCCGTATCGGCGGTATCGTCGGTGCGTCCATCGGCGGCATTCTGTTGACGATGGGCTGGGACTTCCAGCTCATCTTCAATAGCCTCGCGGTACCGGCCGCGCTGGCCGCTGTGGCCATTGGCGCGATGGGTATCCAGGCGGGGAAGATTTCGGCGCGTGGAAATCGCGAGGCGAGCGTCGATGCCCGGCCGGATCAATCTGCTCGCAGGCAGACCTGAAACCGGAGCAGCGAATCAGGACGGAACGGCAGCCGTTTCGTCGCGCAACTCCATCTCGATCTCCCGCGCACCGGTCGAGACCAGTGCGGCGAGGCGAGCAATCGTTTTCTCGTCTGTCTGCCCGGTCACGACATAGCTGATGCTTCCGACGCCCGTCCTGTCTGCCGACAGAATGGCCGCCGCGATCCCGACCAAACCGGTATCGACCTCTCCTCGTGTCACGACACTACCGGCTTTGCGCCATTCGCCCAGCACAGACCGGAAGGCGGGAAGTGTCTTGCCCAACCCCGCCTTCGCGATCGCTTTGGTGTGCTTCTCAAAGAGCGCCTTCACACGCCTCGGCGGCAGATACGCGAGCAGCATCTTCGAAGTCGCGCCATAGAACAGCGGCATAGGCCGTCCCCGTTCGTAGCTGACTGCCGGCGAACTGCCCGGCGCATGCACGCGGTGAATGCACAGGACGCTTTCACCGACTGCACGGCACAGCAGCACGACCGAGCCGGGCGGCGCGTAGGCAGACAGATCATTCATGACCGGGCGCGCGGCGATCAGCAGCGGGTCGGTCAACTGCAACTGCCGGTCGAGCTGCGTGATCGCCGGCCCCAAGCCGTAGCGACCAGGGCGGGTCGTGGCGATCAACCCTGCTTCGTCGAGCGCAGACAGATAACGATAGGCCGTGGCAATTCCAACGTCCAAAGCTGCGGCAACGTCTTCCGCGGTCCATTCCGGATGCTCGACCGTGAAGAGTTTCAGGACGGAAAGAGAACGGTCAGATGCGGCCATGGCAAGTATTTATTGGCAGGAAAATGGTTAAATTTTCTCACCTTTAGATAATTTTGTGCAATCCATGTAAACACCGCGCCCCACGCCGATCAAAGATTTGATCGGCGTGGGGCCAAGGCGGGAAGTCGCCGTCCGTGCGGACGGCTGGATTGCGGCCGATGCGGCCGTATTGAAGAATGCATCTTGACCGGACAATCACGGCAGCCGCGATGTCAGCGTCTCGAGTCGTCTGAACTTGCGTCAGATTTCCGTCTTGCGCCGCGCCGCCGCCTGCTCGGCCCACAGGTCCCAGCAGCGGCTGGTCTGGGTCGCGTTGGCCCGGGTAGCAGCACCGGATTCCGCAGCGCTCAGATAGTCGACTTCCGTACCGAGCGCAATCGCCTGAGCCTGGATCCGCGCGTTGACCTCTGTGTAGACAGCCCGATACACGGCCTCGCGCAGGTTGCAACCGACCACGACCGAACCGTGACCGCGAAGCAGAGACACACAGGCGCCACCAAGCGCCTGGGCCAGATAGCGGCCTTTCTCCGCATCGCGGATCAACAGGTCGGTTTCATCGCCGAAACCCTCACGGATCTCGAAGCGCGTAGCGCCATGCAGGAACGAGGCCATGTGAAATACAGGCTTCAGGCTCACCCGGGATATACCGAACGGAATGACGGATGCCGAGTGACTATGCACCACCGAAACGACGTCGGGCCGTGCCCGATAGATTTCGGCATGGATGAACCGTTCCAGATACACGCCTCGTCCATTCGCATCGACCGGTTCACCATTTTCGTCATGCTCGATGATGTCCTCGGCACGTACCCGCGATGGCGCCATGGAGCGCGAAAGCAGGAAATGCCCCGGCTTGCCGGGATGCCGTACGCTGACGTGCCCAAACGCGTCGACAACATGCTCGTCGAACAGAATATGATTCGCAACGACCAGCTCGGCAATGACCTGTTCTAGGTTCGAATCCATGCGCGTCCCCACGAATTCAGCGTACGTTCGCCATGCGGCCAGACGCCCGGCGCATCGTCAATACTGACGTGTGCCAGTTCCGCCGAGAATTCCAACCGGTTGCCATCCGGGTCCGTGACCATGAAGAAGAGGTTGTTGCCCGGTCCATGGCGGCCCGGCCCGAAGAAAATCGGCACTTCCGCCTTCGCGAACAGGTCGCCCCAATCGCGTATGTCATTCCATTCGCTCGTCTCGTAACAGTGATGATCCCAGACATTCTGGCTGCCCTGAAAGAACGCGAGCGTGTGGTGTTCGTCGTCAGAACGCATGAAGACCACCATCGGTTTGCCGCTGTCGTCGACCACCTCGTCCGAGATCGCAAAGCCGATGACTTCCGTATAGAAGGCAATCACACGTTCCAGTTCCGTCGTCTGGAATACGGTATGTTGCAGGCGCCCCGGCATACCATTTCGCTGCGGCCCGTCAGCCGCCAGCCCAAAAGAAACCAGCCGGCCCTGGGGATCACGAACCATGAACGCCCCGGACTGATACAGCACGCTATCGGTAGGCAAGCATTGAACGTCGCTCATGGTCAATCGTTGACGCAGTCTGTCGAGTTCCTGCGTGGAGTTGAGCACGAAACCCGAATGAGGCAAACGCCCGCTGCGGGAATCGCTGATTTCCACCGCGCGCGACGGCCCCGTTAACACGATCCGGTCGTCCAGCGACTCGACATCCTCAAGGCCAAGCCGGGCGCGATAGAAAGCAGCGAGCTGTTGCGGATCATCCGACACGATATGCAGATGATGCAGTCGTGCAGGCGTGGCCTGCTGAAGCGTAGTTACCATGATATTCCCTCAGACATGCGATGACGCAGCAGCAGCGGACTCAGCCACCGTTACGACATCCGCCACACGCTCGTCAAAGCGATCGATACCGAGTCGTGCTGCATAGACAGCGGCGAACCGTGACTGCTCCTCCACCTTGAACGACCCGGCAACATAGCGATCAGGGCGTAACAGCAGCACACGTCCTTCGTGGTGTGCGAGCGGCGTTTCAAACACGCCATTAACGTCAACAACAAATCTGTGCGAGGCGCCACTTCGAAGCGTCGGAAAGGGCGAGCCGGCAGGCAAGACATGCACCCTTGTACAACGTAACGTTCTCCACAGCGGATGATCGAGCGCAGCCAGCCCGCTGCCATTAGCCGGACCATACTGGATGAGTGCGAACTCCTGACCAGCCAGATCATCAAGCAGGCATGTCCTGCCATCGGCGGTCCGAACCAGGGGTTGCGGCAGCATGCGCCCGCGATAACTCTGTTTGCCGAGATCGTCCTCCGGTCCCAGCAACCCCTCCTTGAAGCGCGGCTTGGGCTTGAACTTCATCTGCAGGAAATAGTCGCGCAGCGGCGGGATATAACCGGCGAAGGTAAAGAACGACTGCCAGAGGAACGCGCTCAGACGCGATGACGGCGCCATCACCGTGCCAAGATTGAGCGCAAGGCGGATCAACGCCCATGCATGCTCGCGGCGCTCCATCTCGTAGGTGTTGAGCACCTGGGCAGGCAAGCGCCCCTCCAGCACAGCGGCGATCTTCCAGCCGAGGTTGAACGCGTCTCGCACGCCGCTGTTCATCCCCTGCCCGGCATAGGGCGGAGTCAGGTGAGCGGCGTCACCGGCGAGAAATACCCTCCCCTCCTGCCAGCGTTCAGCAACCCGCGCGTGGAACGTATAGACCACCTTGCGAATGATGTTCGTCTCCCGGTCGCCCCGGAACGGCATGAGCAGTTTCCGGATCGCTGCGGGTTCCATGATCGCGTCGGCGGACTCATCGGGATGAACCAGAATCTCGAACCGCCGCGTGCGGTGTGGTCCCGGCACGTCGACGACAGCCCGCTTCGCGTCGCAGTAGACCCGCATCTGCGAGAACGTATCGTCGTCGTCCTCCGTATCGATGACAAGCCATCGCGACTTGAACGTCGAGCCGACCATCTTGATACCGAGCATTTCGCGCACCGGACTGCGGCCGCCATCGCAGGCAATGAGGTACTGTGCGCGAATTTCCATCTGCGCGCCGTCGTGAGCCGTGACCTGGGCGACCACCCCCTCGTCGTCCTGCGTGAAGGACTCGAGCGTATGACCGAACAGCACCTGGCCGCATTCGAACCGGTTCAACCCCTCGCGCACCGTTGCTTCGAACAGAGGCTGTCGGAACGCGTTCCGGCGCGGGAAGCCATATTCGCTGGCAGTCGGAATCACTTTGCCAAAGCACCGCCCACCGTAACGCGTAAAGTAATGAACGCCGTAACCAGGAACGACGTCTTTCATCACGGGCTCCGCAAGCCCGATTGCCTGCATGGTTCGCAGCGACTCGTCGTCGATCGATACAGCACGCGGCTCTGCGATTGTGGATGGCTTGCGGTCCACGAGCGTGAACTGCACGCCTGCGCTCCCGAGCACATTCGAGAGCGCCAGCCCGGTCGGACCACCTCCGACTACGAGTACGTCGGCATGAATAATCTTCAATTCCTGACTCCATCAGCATCAGCTACCGGCGACGCCACCAGGGACGCGCACCAGCCGCCCACCGTAAGGCGGGCGCCTCCTGGACATTTATTCCTAGCGGGCCTCGTCGACCACCACATTGCGCAGCGTGCCGATGCGGAAGATCTCGACCTCAACCACATCGCCAGCCTTCATCCACAAGGGAGGTGAGCGGAAGGCACCGACGCCGCCTGTGGTTCCGGTGATGATCACGTCACCCGGGCGCAGTTCGGTGAACGTGGAGCAGTATTCGATCAATTGACCCACGTCGAAGATCAGGTCGTCGGTTTTCGCTTCCTGGACCGCTACGCCGTTCAGGCGCGTGACCAACGTCAGTTTCGACGGATCGCCGACCTCATCGGGCGTGACCAGCCACGGTCCAAATCCGCCGGTTGACGGAAAATTCTTGCCCGGAATGAACTGGATCGTATGCTTCTGCCAGTCCCGCACGCTGCCGTCGTTGTAGCAGGAATATCCGGCGACGTATTGCGCGGCATCCTCCCGACGCACGTGACGCGCGGTCTTGCCGATCACGATTGCCAATTCGCCTTCAAAGTCCAGTTTTTCAGACGCACTGGGCCGAACAATCGGGCCGCCGTGTGCGGTCTGCGAATCAGCCCAACGAGAGAAGATCATCGGAAACGTGGGAATCTCCCGCCCCGTCTCCTTCACGTGCGACAGGTAGTTGATGCCGACGCACAGAATCTTCTCCGGGTCCGGCACAACGGGTAACAGCCTCACGTCGGTCAGCGCGATGCGCTCCGTCGCGCCGGCGACCCATTGCGCGATTGCCGGCAGACTCCCTTTCGCCAGCGCCGCCCTCAACGTCCCGCCAACTTCGCCGGCGATGGGCGCCAGATCCACCAGGCTATCGCCATCCACCACGCCGAACGACGTGGCACCCCGATACTCGAAACTCACCAGCTTCATCTCATGTCCCTCCGGAATCGATGTGTGAATCATAACGCAACTGGAATTCACGTCAACAGATTTATCGTATTTCGATAATTAAGTGTTAACGATAGTTATGTTTGTATCGGTATAGGGTCAATATTCACGCCATTGCGCGGATGCCAACACACCGGCAAACGACCGGATGACACAACAACATGAAGGAGACAGATAGATGAGAGCAGCATGGCTGGCGGCCGCACTCTTATGCACAAGCGCCACAACCGCGTACGCGCAAAGCTCGGTCACGCTATACGGCATCGTCGATTCGTATCTTGGCGTGACCCATGCCACCGGTAAGGGAACGGCAGTCAGTATTGACAGCGCCGGGTATCAGCAAAGTCGTCTGGGCCTGCGGATCGTGGAAGATATTGGTGCGGGCTACCACGTCAACGCGGTGCTCGAGAATGGCTTCTCGCTTTCGCAGGGTTCGGTTGCCGATCCCACACGCGCATTCAGCCGGCAAGCCTGGGTGGGTCTTTCCGGCCCGTTCGGCGAAGTGCGCGCGGGTCGGCAAAACTCACCGCAGTACATCATGCTGGCGCGACTCGATGCTTTCTACGGGGCAACCTACGGTTCGATCATCAACAACTCGTCAAGCCTCGGCATCCGCTACGACAACTCGCTCAGCTATATCTCCCCGAGTTTCTATGGATTCAAGGTGCAGGGACTCGTGTCGCTTGGCGGACAGGCGTCGCCGCACACCGGCAACAACGTCTATGTCGCGATGATCGATTATTCGCGCGGCCCCTGGTATTTCGGTCTGAACTACGCGGAACAGAAAAGCCAGAACGCGTCGTTCTCGGTCAAATCAACCTTCGCTGCCGCGAACTACGACTACGGCCAGGGGGGGGGGGGGGGGGGGGGGGGGGGGGGGGGGGGGGGGGGGGGGGGGGGGGGCCAACGTACGCGGCGTGTATGCCAGCATCTACTCGCTCTCAGGCGACTGGCGCATCACGCCTGACTTGGCAGTGGGCGCCGGTTGGGGATGGATTGATGTCAGCGGCGCA
This sequence comes from Paraburkholderia sp. SECH4, assembly GCF_030511745.1. Taxonomy (NCBI): domain Bacteria; kingdom Pseudomonadati; phylum Pseudomonadota; class Betaproteobacteria; order Burkholderiales; family Burkholderiaceae; genus Paraburkholderia; species Paraburkholderia sp. SECH4. The sequence continues at coordinate 38,596 of NZ_JALOCP010000031.1, read as the reverse complement.
AACGCCCCACGGGCATGGCAGGCAAGCGCAATCGGAACCTATGCGCTATCGAAGCGCACGCTCCTGTTCAGCACGCTCGCCTACGTCAGCAACAGCAACGGCGGTGTGTTTTCCCTTGGCGGAGCCGGGCCCATCACGCGCAATGTGCCGCTTGCCGGTGGCAGCGAGCTCGGCTTCCAGGCAGGTATCCGCCACACGTTCTAGGTTGGTCAATCCATCACGGATTAAATGCGAGGAAATGTCATGCGTATCGCTCACGTCACACTGGATGCCGCCGGCCGCGGCAAATCTGGACAATCAGACCGGCCACTCGCGAGCGGCGGCAGGCGCGAAGCGCTCGTGGGCGACGTCATCGACGCGCGCCCCATGTCGGCCCTGCAACGCTTTACCGTGGCCTTATGCATGCTGGTCGCAGTACTGGACGGGTTCGACACGCAGACCATCGGCTTCCTTGCTCCCGCCATCTCCGCCGACCTGCACATTCCGTTGCACCGGTTCGGACCGGTATTCACAGCGGGACTCGTCGGCCTGATGATGGGCGCGGTCGTATGCGGCACGCTCGCCGACCGTTACGGCCGGAAAAAGATTCTGATCGCGTCCACACTTTCGTTCGGCGCATTTGCACTCCTCACCGCTTACGCGACGACACTGCCACAACTGCTGGTCGTCCGGTTCCTGACCGGTGTCGGCCTGGGCGGTGCCATGCCGAACATCGTCGCCATCGCTTCCGAGTTCTCGCCCCGCCGCCTCGCAAGAATCTCCGTGACACTGCTCTTTTGCGGCATGCCGGCCGGCGCGGTGTTAGGCGGGCTGGTCAGTGCGGCATTGTTGCCCCACTTCGGGTGGCATGCCGTGTTCTATGTGGGCGGAGGCCTGCCGCTGATCATCGCAGCGGCGCTGGCGGCATGGATGCCCGAGTCGGTGCGCTACCTCATCTGTCGCGGCGATGCGAACCTGCGCGTCAATGCAATCATGCGACGGATCGCTCCGGATCTTGACTCGAACGCCGTCGCCTTTGTCGACACCGTCCGCGGTCCAGGTGGCGCAACGATCCGGCAATTGTTCACGGACGGCCGCGCGCCCACCACAATCCTGTTGTGGATCCCCTATTTCCTCAACCTGATGGTTCTGTATTTCTCGATCAGTTGGCTTCCCGCCGTGCTTGTTTTGAACGGGCAGAATGTGTCGATCGGGATCGAGGCAATTACGGCATTCAGCGTCGGCGGCATCATCGGATCGATCGCTCAGGGCAAATTGATGAACCGGTTCGGCGTGACACCGGTGCTCTTTACAGAATTCATCCTTTACATGGCATTTGTTGCGATGCTGGTGCTGCTGCCCCTCGACAGCGCGCTCATTCTGGCCTGCACGCTGGGGGCAGGCTGTGCCGTACAGGGCGCACAGGCGGGCCTCAATTCGCTCGCGGCGGAAATCTATCCTGTCTCGATGAGGGCGACGGGCGTCGGGTGTGCACTGAGCGTCGGCCGTATCGGATCGATCCTCGGTCCGGTCGCCGGCACCCTGATGCTCGCGCAGCACTGGAATGCCAGGCAGATCTTTCTGTCCGGACTCGTGCCGGGCGCCATCGCCGCACTCGCATTGCTGAGCGGCGCGCTGCTCCAGCAACGCACGCGAATTCCGGCCGGGGAGCAAAGATAACGCGGTGCCGGTAGCAGCGGGACGATCCGGAATCTTGAGCGCCGTGTCGGGCTTGCGCTGTTCAACCGCAATACCCGAGGCGTTAGCCTGACAGAGACAGGCGAGATTTTCTTCGAGCGAATAATGCCGGCAGTACGGGAGCTCGTGCAGGCTTCGGACGAGTTAGGCGCCATTGCTGAACTTCCTGCCGGCTTGCTACGCATCAACGTCGCGCGTGCCGGGCACATGATCGTCATGCAGCCTGTTTTGCGGCGTTTTCTCGATCGCTACCCGGAGATCCGCATCGACATCAGCGTCGAGAACTCGCTCGTCGACATTGTCGGGCGCGGCTTCGATGCCGGCATCCGCTTTGGCGACCTCGTCGAGCGTGACATGGTTGCGGTCAAGGTCGGGCCGGCGATCTCCGCCTGGATCCTCGGGCTTTTTTACGGGCGGAGCGCTACTGACCCGGCTGGCAACGCTCGTGTGGGCGGCGCATGGATGGTATGGCGTGTGTACGCTAGGACTCGTTGCCACCGCGGTTGCCGCAATAGTGAATTTCGTACCGGGCAGGCGTCGTGCCATAGACATCAGTGTCGATCATTCGCTGGCGGAGTAAAGGACGAGGAAGAGCCCTTTTTCATGTCCTGTTCCGTCAAGAGCATGACACCATCCGCCGCGTACCTCCACCGTCTGCTTCGAACGACTAAACTCAGCTTCGGTCTTTCGAGGGGGCGCTTCTCTCAAGCGAACCCCACCCCTCGAACTTTTAGCCTGCCGCTCCCTCGGGCGGCAGGTTCTTTTTCGTGGACCTCTTCTATACCAGGCGGTATGAGATTGCCGTCCACGGCCATAGACGAAGGATGATCAGTTCCTGCGGGAGAATCGCACGACGTTGTCGAGGGAAGCATGCAGCTACCGAACGTAGACAATTTCATCAAAGACCGGCAGCACGGCGTCACGTACAACATTTGCGCCTATCGCAAGCTTTCAGGCCAGGAGATGACGCGCGCGATGCAAGTCTTCATTCAGCAACAGGGCGAGCGTCAACCGAAACCAGGATCAGTCGTCAAGATCTTTTCCCTGGTGGGTCTTGGTGACCAGTAGTTGTCGTAAAGCTTCAGACGCCGGACCTCGGAACGCCCCCAATCGTGCGCCACGCGGCCGATTGTGCCGCGAGCTGTGGAGATGCCTCGCCTGAGCCGTGTCGACGACGCCATCTATTCGAACATTGACAGCAGATCGGCGATATTCGTGTTAGGCAATCGCTTAGCAAGCATGTCCCAGAAGATCACATCGCGCATTGCGCTCGCATCTTCGGCCGTCTTCCACTCGCGCGCACCGACGATAGAATCGGCCGTTTCGCGAGCTGCGGAGACAATTGTCTGAATGTCTTGTTTATGCATGAACCCGTTAACGGTCGCGCGCAAAGCTTATTTAGCCTTATCCGCAATCGTTTGCTAAAAATTTTTATCCCCCTCGACCCCGCCTGCAACGATGCTTGTGCAGTGAACCAGCTAAACATAGCGCTTCACGTGATACAAGCGATCCCCGTGCGCAAGGAGGCAGGCAACGCCCTCCTTGAAAATACGGGCGAATCGTAAACGAACACCTGTCGAACGATAGCAGACCGCGCACGCCAAAAAAGCCGCCATTCGGCGGCTGGCGCAGCGTCAGAGCACGGATTAATTCGAAAGGCGATCGACACGTTTGAAGCCTGCGGCCCAAACGATGCCAGCCCCCAATTGGAATCGCCGGATTCCGCCGTAACGGAAAAGTCGAGTCGGCGCGCGGTGCCGCATTGGATTAATGTGCAGACGGCCGTATTCCGTGACATATGTCGTTGCAGTGCCCTGAAACATAGACAAGCCCGCCGGATTACGGCCCAGTCGGGTAACGATACACGTGGGCACTCGCCTGCAAGCGCATATCACGAGCGGCCAAGCGTAATTTTACCGCGTCCAGATTGCTGCACCACTTTGCGGCGGTTATCGGAAAACTTCTGTCCGAGAAGACCAGGCTGTCAAACACCGCGTCACGAATGACCTGAGCCACCCGCGTTCCCGGCGTCAACGGCTGCCCCTTGGGGAAGCGCGCGAGGCGGCATAGCGGATACGCCAGACTGGGTCAATACAATCCTTAAATGTATTCGCTACAAAATATTTCTCTTGCATTTATCAATTCACCAGTATTGGGCACCGGTATTGGCACAACAATTATGCTTAATCGCATATAAATGGATAATATTCCGCTATACATTCCGTCCCAGTTTTGTTGCGATATGCATTTCCAATTCTTATCTCTGTTTCAAGCGGTAGAATCAGAAACTACGCAAGGCTGTTCGCCAACTCGCCACTCAGTGTCCTCAACAGCCAATGTGTTGGCTAATTCGGCCATGAAATACTGACAACAGAATCAAATCTATAGCATGCTCCAATAAGAAAAATTACAGAGTCTAGGAGAGAAGACTTTGCAGACCACACATTCCGGGGAAAAATAAATGGACTTGGTACATACTCTGTCGCGCAGCTCGCGGCAAAGTGCCGTGCCGATGCAAACGAACGCTGTGACTCGCGTCGACATCGCGCTGTTCAATGGATTCGCATTGCCTACGGTCGCAGCAATCATTGAGATATTCCAGAAGGCTAACTCGCTCATCGCCGCGCAGCGATCTGGCCGTGCACGCTACGACGTGTCGTTGCTTTCCGCCGCAGGTGGGCGCATCGCCAGTTCGTCATCGGTATTTGTCTGGACCGACGACGTCCAGTCGCATCGAGGAACGAACGAGACGCACCTGTTGTTCATTGCCGGCGGTGCGGGCGTGCAGCAGGCATGCCGCGACGAGCGGTTGAGCAACTGGCTGCGCCGCAGGCATCCGTTCAGCGAGATCGTGCATCCGATCGCGGAAGGTCAACTGCTGCTCCAGGCGGCCGGGCTGCCTAGTCGCTACTGCTCGCTTCTCTATGAAGATAAAGAAGCGCACGGCCTGTATCCTGCGCGGTCGCTGACAGAGGCGCCGGGCGCCGTATCGACAGCGCTGCGCATCGTCGAAGAGGATCTCGGGGCCGATCTGGCACAGCAGGTTGCCGAGTCGATCGCGCCGCAACCCAAGACGCCTTTCAGCTCGTCGGTCACGCTTGGCGTGACGCCCCAGATCAGCGAGAAGATCCTGGCGTCGGCACGCTGGTTGGAAGCGAACGTCGATCGCCCCATCTCAATCGACGATGCAGCGCAGGTCGCGGCGATGAGCGAGCGCAACTTCCTTCGCCGCTTCAAGAGCGAGATCGGCATGACGCCCTCCGATTATCTGCTTCGCGCACGTTTGAACATGAGTTGCCGGATGCTCGTTGAATCGCGTCTGCCAGTCGACAAGATCGCGCGCCGCTGCGGTATCGGCAGTGGCGGGCAGTTGTCGAAGTTATTCAGGAAATATCTGGCAACGACGCCGACGGACTATCGGATGCGCAACCAGGTGGCACCGTAGAAGGCCTCAGGCACAGGTGTACCGGATCAACGGCACGAGCTCGATCCGGGGAGCATGGTCGCCGTCCCTGGTAGCGACATCGAACAGGCGGCGCCGGACATGTTCAGCATCGATGCGGGTGACAGCGAAACCGCGCCCATTCCCGCCACCATCGAAGGCAGGAGGGTCCGCCTGCCCGCTTTTCTCATTCCAGGCTGACTCAACAACGCATTACTCATCAACGCACTGCCCTGCATCGACATCGCACTGTCCAGCGCACCTACGCCGCCCGCACCGGCCAACATAGTCCGGGAAGGTGTGATCTGCGCTGTCGGCGACAGCGGGTCGGCGTTCGACGTGAGCTCACGCAAACGCCGGTCCGGATCGCTCTGTGCAATGAGTGCCATGTACGGATCGTTCGATGTTCGCCGACGATGCTTTTGCTGCGTCGTTTGCAGAAGCGAGGACGTCAATGCCGATCGCAGGCCGGAGTCGCCCAGCGCCTGCGCCTGCGCCTGCGCGACTGGAATACCGGGCGCTGCAAGCCATGCGGAGATAATCAGGGCGCGGGCGAAATGCTTCGCGAAAGATGTCATATGAGCCTGGAAATCGAAATGGAAACGGCAAACGGTTTGTGTAAAAGCAGGCTCAATACGCGGCCTTGCCGGCGAAGCCTTTGAGGAGCGTCATCCCAATGATCTTGATATCCAGCCAGAAACTCCAGTTCTGAATGTAGTAGAGGTCGAACATGACGCGCGCCGCCATCTTCTCGACGCGGTCGGTTTCGCCACGCAATCCGTTGATCTGCGCCCAACCCGTGATTCCTGGCTTGATGCGATATCGGTACATATAGTCGTCAACGAGGTCCTTGTACAATTCGTCGTGTTCAACGGCATGTGGCCGAGGGCCGACCACCGACATCTGTCCTTTGAGCACGTTGACGAACTGCGGCAACTCGTCGAGGCTCGTCTTGCGCAGGAATGCACCGACTCGGGTAATGCGCGCGTCGCCGCGCCGGGCCTGGGTCAATCGGCCTGCCTCCTCGACATGCTGGCGCATCGTGCGGAACTTGTAGATCGCAAACTCGCGGCCGTCGACGCCTTTGCGCATCTGTCGGAACAGAATCGGTCCCGCCGACGAGAGACGTACGGCAATTGCAATCATCACGAGCAGCGGCGAGATCGACAACAGCACGAACGCTGCGAACAGACAATCGAAAAGGCGCTTCGGCCACTCGACGCCCGGCGTCAGCGGCGAGGCCACGAGGTTAATTGCCGGCAAACCGTGCACGCTGACGAAAGCCGGCTTCGCGAGTGCAAAGTCGCGCAAGTCCGGTATCAACCGGATATTGACGAAGTCGTGCCGGAATTCGCGAACGTAGTGCTCGATCGACGGCTGACGCATCGGATAGCCGAGAAGCCACAGCTCCCTGATTCCGCGCAGGCGCACGAGGGCGCCCAGTGCTTCAAGCGAGTTGACAAGCGGCAGGCCCGCAACGTTGCCCGCTTCCTGCGCGTGCTCGTCGAACACGAGTTCTGGTGAAAACGGACCGGACGTGCAGGCGAGGACGCGCTCCAGCAGCGCCGCAGATGCGGGGCCAACTGCGATCGCTACCGGCGAGCTATCGCGCGGCGTACGGCCACCGAACCTGGCCACTTGACTGAGCGCGGCCTTGGCCACCAGCGACGCGCCGATGACGGCGAGCACGAGGTAGGTCAGGTTGAGCATAGCGGCGAACATGAGTGAGCCCCCAAAAACATTGGCTTAATTGGACCGAAAGACCTGCCGATGATTGGCGCGATAGTCAGTCGGGGTCTTGCCTAGATGCTTGCGGAACAGCTTCGCAAGCCGACCGCCGCTACCGATGCCGCAGCGCCGCGCGATCTTGTCGACCGGCAACGTTGTTTCAGCCAGCAACCGGCACGACATGTCGAGCCGGACGTAGAGCAGATAGTCGGAGGGCGTCACGCCAAGCTCGGCCTTGAAGCGCCGCAGAAAATTGCGCTCGCTCATTGCAGCAACCTGCGCAGCTTCATCAATCCCCACCTGACGATGCCCGTTCTCCTCGAGCCAACGGGCCGAGGCCTGGATTTTTTCGCTAACACTGTGCGTCGCATTCCGGCGAACAATATCGGTGAACTGGGTCGGAGCGGGAGGCGACACGACGTCGGTGATCCGCCGAGCCGCATGCGGCCCCAACTCGTCCTGGATCAGCGCCAGGGCCGAGCGCAGCGGACTTGGCACGCTGCCACGCACCATTTCCCGCGCGTTGCGCTCTCCCGCGGCACGGTAAGTCGTTCTTTCGCCTACCGACTCAGTGACGAAATAGCACCGGTAGCCCGCAGCTTCAAGCAGCAGCCGTCCCTCACCGACCGGAAAGACGTTTTCGGCCACGGGGCACGTGCGGTGCAACCACGCCAGCAGTTCTTCGTCACGCAATGCATGATTGACATCCGCACCACCTGCGACAAAGAGCGCATGGAAGCGGTCCGGATGTCGTCGTGCCTCGATGCTTTCCGTCCAGACGAAGACCGATGACGAACTGGCGATGCGGCCGCCGATTGTCGAAAGCAGACAAACGTTAAAGCCCGCCGAACCGCTCTGACCAGACCTGGTGATTTCATTCGCGCACTGGAACGCTTCCATGATGCAAGCGATCTCAGGGAGCGCAAAGCCATCGAATAATGCGATGCCTATTGTTTTCACTGTGCCATTGCTGTGTAAGGTGCGTCGGTCATATCCGCTGTGCCGATCTCGCTGCGCAAACACCGCGATGTTCGACAACGACGCCGTCTTTCAAACAGACCCATGTTACGAAACACATCGCTCGAAACGACTGGGCTGGCCGAATCAAGCCACATCTTGACCGTTCCGGGACATCGCAATTAAATTAGGTATCCGACATATATTGAATGGATATTGAGCATGATTTGGTTTGCAGATTTCGTGATTTACCGGAACTTCTCTGAACGCTACTCGAGCCATGAGTCGCGCGCTTCGCCCTCACCTTCAAAGCACGGGGTGCCTTGAAGAAAACCCCCCGTCTGGTCCCACGCGCTGTCACGACCGCATCTTCACTCAGCTTTGACGACCGTACCGGTAGCCATAGCCGTAGTCGTAGCGCGTCGCGTGGAAGCCGTTGAACACCTGCCCCGCGACCTTGATGCCCAGTTGATTGAAGCGATTCATGGTTTCAATCAGTTGATGTCGGCTCGTCAGATCAGCGCGCGAGACCACAAAGACGGCGCTACAGACCTGCGCGACCGTGACGGCGTCACTGACCGGCAGAACGGGGGGCGAGTCGACAATCACATAGTCGTAGTGGGTCTCGGCGTCTTTGAGCAACGCTGCGAACGCCGGCCGCTCCAGCAACTCACCTGGATTCGGCGGTAACACCCCTCCGGCTGGCAGGAGATCGAGCCCGTCGAAGCCGGTCTTGACGATCGCCTTATCGAATGTCGCGTCGCCAGCAAGGACATTCGCAAGCCCAAGATGCGCCGGTGCCAGCGAGAAATACCGCTTGAGCCCCGAGCGCCGCATGTCGGCGTCGATCATAAGCACACGCAGCCCTTTCATCGCGAGCAGATAGGCGAAGTTTGCGGCGACGAAGGTCTTGCCGACACCCTGCGTCGGACCCGTGAACAGGATCGAACCGCCCTCCTTGCCGAGCAGAGCAAATTTGAGCGTGGTTCTCAACGAGCGTAAGGCTTCCACGCTAGGGTCGGACGTATCCTTGCCGGCGAGCAGCGCCATCACCCGCTTGCCACTCTTATTGCTATCTCTCACGATCTCCAACTCGGCCGGGCTGGACGGTACGACCGCGAAAATCGGCACCTGCGCCACGCGCTCCACCTCGAGCGGATCACTCAATGCATCTTTCATCGCGGCCAAAGCCTGCACCACAACGAACGCGATCAGCAATCCTCCAAATACACCACCAGCGATTACGATCGGGGCCTTCGGCCAGTCGACCAATTCCGGCGGCACCGCGAAATCGATGATGGATACGTTACCCGTCGTTCCTGCCTCGGCGACCTCGAGCTGCTGCGCATTGGCTACCAGCGCCGTATAAAGCTGAGTGTCCACCGCCACATCTCGTGCAAGGCGCAGGTAGTCCTGCTGTGTCGAAGGCAGCGCCTGCACTTCCTTGTCGATCCCGTGCAGTGCCTCGTCGAGCGCCGCGTCCTGGGCCTGCAGCGTCTGCACGGCAGGATGCCCGGCACGGAACTGCTCACGCGTCGCCTGTAGATTCAGGTCGACCAGCGTCTTCTGTTTCGTCAGGTCCACGGCACGCGTGAGCAGCGCCTCGGTTTGCGCCTCCACATCGATCGTTTTCGTGCGAATGCGATATGCGTTCAAGCGGTCTTCGGATTGCTCGAGCTCCTGACGGAACGCGGGCAGCTTGCGACTGAGGAATTGCAGGCTCAGGCGCGACTGTTCGGCGCGATGGTGAATGTTCAGGGCCACATAGGCACGGGCGACCTCGTTGGTAAAGCGGGCGGCCAGTTCCGGGTCCGTATTTTTGAAGGACAGCGCGATCATCGACGAATCCTTCGTCGTTTCCTCCACTTTCAGGCGCTTGCTGATCGCGTCGATCGTATCCTGGAGCGACGCTTCGACCAGCTTGAACGATGTGCCTGGACGTCCGCGCAGCGTACGCACCTGGATTGAGCCTTTGCCGGGGCCATAGTCGGTTTGCACCGTGAAGTCCACGCGCTGACCAACGCCGCCCGACGCCACCGTCACGCCATCGCGATCGTCGAGTGTCCAGCGATTGCCGGGCTGCACGTGCAGACGGAATTTTTCACCGTAGAGTGCTCTGGGCACATCGAAGGCGGTCAGTTCCAGCCGCTCACCGCCCCAGGCGAATTGTGAGAGTCCGAGCGGCGGATCGGCGAGACCGTCCGGTGGCGTGGCATAGCGTCCATAGAGCCGCCCCAGTACGGGGATCCGGTTCGCCACGGATATCGCGGTTCGCGCCTGAGTGGCGTTGATAGCCTGCTCGAGTACAGCGCGTGACGCGACGATGTCGAGCTCGCCGTCGATCGGCTTGTTGAGGCTAAGCGCACTGGCCACGTCCGACAACGCGCCGAGCGCGGAGCCTTGCTGCTCGTCGACCTGGATCAGCGCGTCGGCCTTGTACACAGGCGCCGCGACCAGCACATAGAGGAGCGCCAGGGCCGCGACGCTCACGGCTACGCCTGCAAACAGACGGGCATGGCTCTGAACGTTATGCCAGAGCGTCAAAAGACTAATATCTTCTTCGGCACGGGCAGACGCCCCGTTAGGGATCGGCATGCTATGCAGCGTCGATTCTGACTTCATGTTGAGTGTCGCCTTCATATGGCAGGTTGCATGGTGAGTGCGGGCAGCCAACTGTCCGCACTGCGCTCGATCAGCGCCAGCGATGCTTCGAACAATGCCTGGTCACCGCCAACCGGGTCGTGGACTTCGCTGCCGAGCCAGTGACCCAGCGTCCATACCTTGCCGGTCGCGAACGGATAACGTCTGAGTACTTCGTAGCGTTGGCCCGTCTCCATGACGAGGACGAGGTCCGCCCAATGCAGCATCGGCATCGTCAGGCGCATCGAAGATGAGTCGGCCGGGATCGCATAGCCCTTCGCGACGAGCACGTTGTACAAGATCGGGGGCATCGGCACCCCGCTCAGCGCCTCCAGGCCTGCGGACTGGACGGACACGTTCGCTGCGTCGGACAGGACATGACGAAACACGCATTCGGCGATACGGCTGCGGCACACGTTCGCATGGCAGATCAGCAGGAGATTCAAAGTTGACTCCGTATGTCGTTCAAGGTCATCGCGCGCCTTACTTGAATGCCTGGGCCCCGAGGTAGAAGGAACTCGCGAATGGCAGGACCTGCGAGACCACGCGATAGAAACGGGTGACATGCGCCGCGTCAACAAAGACCACATCGCGGGGTTGCAACGGAAACTGATCTGCCAGCACCAGCATCCCTGGCGAGGCCGCATCGAGTTGGAACACATCGACTGTGCGGTCGGGCCCCTTGCGGAATACGTAGACTTGCGAGGCATTCGCCGACAGCGGATTGAGGCCGCCAGCATCGGCAATCGCTTCAGACAGACTGAGAGGGCCAACCGGCATCACCTGCGATACGGGCTTCGCGACCTCGCCGAGTACGAACACTTTCTTCAAACGACGCTCCGGTACGTTGATAACGTCACCGTCCTTGAGCAGCACATTCTGCGAGAGGTCGCCGTTATAGAAAAACGCGTACAGATCGAGCGGGAACACTTGACCGCCTCGATTGAGCGTTGCCGCCGCCAGGTCCGCGCCGGCGCTATAGCCACCCGCGCCCGAAATAGCATCCGCCACCGTTTCCGGCGTATCCGTCACGGCAAGCGAGCCGGGCGCCTTGACCGCACCAGACACGTAAACCTTCTGGCTGCGGTACGACGAGATCGTGACGTCGAGCTGCGGGTCCTTCACGAACTTGTTGAGGCGGTTGGTGAGGTCGATACGAATCGCGTCCGTAGTCTGGCCGGCCACCTTCACCTTGCCGACATACGGAAAGTAGATCGATCCATCGGGCTGCACAACGCGACCCACGGGGTCCAGGTTGCCGCCCGCGGTGGCCGAAGGCACGGCGGCGCTGTCCGCGCCGCCAATCGAAACGATCGATGTGGTCAACGCAGAGAAACCGGGGTTATTCAGCTCCGGCCGATCCCATACGATCACGCGCAGCGTATCGCCGTTGCGCACCCGGTAGGCCGAAGGCACGCTCAGAGGCAGGCGCGGCAACGCCTGTTCAGCGGCACCCGGCCGCGACGACAGATGCGCGATCAGGTCGCTGCTTACCGGATGCAGGCGAAATGTGATGCCGTCCTGCACCAGTTCCGTCACCTGCGGCTCGCCGCCCGTCTGCGCGCTCGTGCCCTGAGAGGGTGGCACGCCCATATAGGAACCGGGGGCAAACGCGCACCCGCTGAGTGTCGTCAGCAATGCCAGTGACAAACCGAGCGCGACCGTGGCCTGTTGCGGCAGGCGAGCTTTGAACGGTCCGTGAATAAAAGAGGTTTTAATCAATTGTCGATCCTTGACTGCATGAGCCGTTACATCACGGCGCGGTGCGCGCGTCACTACTCCCGATGTCAGACACGCGCTCGCCTGGCATCGATGTGCTTCAGTAAATTTCCGCCGAACTGAAAGTGGCACCCGCGGCGTCTTTCGCCGCTATCAGAGGCAAGCCGTCGATACCCCAGTCGATGCCGACATCCGGGTCGTTCCACAGCAGCGTGCGTTCGTGCTCGGGAAACCAGTAGTCGGTTGTCTTGTAGAGAAACTCGGCGACGTCGGACAACACCACGAAGCCGTGCGCGAAACCCGGCGGGATCCATAGCTGATGACCGTTCGCGGCCGACAGACGCGCGCCGACCCAACGGCCGAAAGTGGGCGACCAGCGGCGCAAATCGACGGCGACATCGAACACTTCGCCGGCCACGACCCGCACCAGCTTGCCCTGCGGACGATGGATCTGATAGTGCAGTCCACGCAACACGTGACGCGTCGATACCGAGTGGTTGTCCTGCACGAACTGGAAGCCGCGTGCGACCTTTTCTTCGAACTCGTTCTGGTTGAAGCTCTCGAAAAACGCGCCGCGCGCGTCGCCGTGGATTCTCGGCTCGATCAGCTTCACATCGTGAATGGCGGTGTGCTTTACGGTGATGGTCATGGCAAAACAGCGGGAAGAAGTGAAGACAGATAACGGCCATAGTCAGTCTTGCGAAGCGGCTCGGCCAAAATGTCGAGTTGCTCCGCATTGATCCAGCCGTGTCGGAACGCCACCTCTTCCGGACTCGAGACGAGTAGCGCTTGCCGTTGTTGTACGGTTGAAATGAAGGTTGCGGCTTCGATCAATGATTGATGCGTGCCTGTATCGAACCAGGCGAAACCGCGGCCGAGCGTCTCCAGGTGCAAGTCGTCGCGCTCGAGGTAGCGACGGTTGACGTCGGTGATCTCCAGCTCGCCGCGCACCGATGGTGCAATGTCGGCGGCGATATCGCACACGTCCTTGTCGTAGAAGTAAAGCCCAGTCACTGCGTAGTTCGAGCGGGGTTTGACCGGTTTTTCCTCAATCGAGACGACCTTGCCCCGGGTGTCGAACTCCACGACGCCATAGCGCTGCGGATCATGCACGTGGTACCCGAACACCGTCGCGCCCACCGTGCGAGCATCCGCTTCGCGCAGGTGCGCACCAAGATCCGCGCCATAGAAGATGTTGTCGCCGAGAATCAATGCTGACGGCTTGTTGTCGATGAAGTCGCGGCCGAGCAGGAAGGCCTGTGCGAGACCGTCCGGCGAAGGCTGAACCGCATAGCTGATATTCATGCCCCACTGGCCCCCGTCACCCAGCATCGACGTGAAGCGCGGTGTGTCATTGGGCGTCGAGATAAGCAGGATCTCGTCGATGCCGGCCATCATCAGCGTCGACAGCGCGTAGTAGATCATCGGCTTGTCGTACACCGGCAGGAGTTGCTTGGAGATCACGCGCGTGATCGGATAGAGACGGGTGCCGGACCCGCCCGCCAGAATGATGCCCTTCCGTGTCGATCTCATCGCTCAGGTACCTGCCAGTTCGTAGGAAAAGCGTACCCGGCGGTACTCGCCGGAGAGGATGGCGCTCGACCACGCTTCGTTGTCGACGTACCATTGCACGGTCCTCGCAAGGCCGCTATCGAACGTCTGGCCCGGCTTCCAGCCGAGCTCGTTGCCGATCTTGCTCGCGTCGATCGCGTAACGGCGGTCGTGACCTTTTCGGTCGGCCACGTAGGCGATCTGCTCGCGATAGCTGCCGCTCCGGCGCGGACGCCACTCGTCGAGCAGCGAGCAGATGCGGTTGACGACATCCACGTTGGTGTGCTCGTTGCACCCGCCGATGTTGTATGTCTCGCCAGGCCGTCCTTTTGCCAGTACCGCGCGAATCGCATCGCAGTGGTCGCCGACATAGAGCCAGTCGCGCACGTTGCGCCCATCGCCGTACACCGGCATCGGCTGACCATACAGCGCACGCTGGATCATCAGCGGGATGAGCTTCTCGGGAAACTGGTAAGGGCCGTAGTTGTTCGAACAGTTCGTCGTCAGCGTCGGCAAACCGTAGGTGTGGTGATACGCGCGCACCAGATGATCGGACGAGGCCTTCGATGCCGCGTACGGGCTATTCGGTGCATAGGGCGTGGTCTCGGCAAACGCGTGATCGTCAGGACCGAGGGAGCCGTACACTTCATCGGTGGACACGTGCAGAAACCGGAATGCGCTCTGCTCCGGCTGCGGCAACGCGTGCCAATAGAAACGCGCGGCATCCAGCAGCGTTGCCGTGCCGACCACGTTCGTGTTGATGAAGTCGCGTGGCAGATCGATCGAGCGGTCTACGTGGCTCTCCGCTGCGAAATGCACGACGGCACGCGGCTGGTATTGCCTGAAGAGCGCGTCCAGCGCTTCGCGATCAACAATGTCCACTTGCACAAACGCGTGCCGGGGATCGCCGTGCAACTCACGCAGCGTTCCGTAGTTACCTGCGTAGGTGAGCTTGTCAACGTTAAGGACCGGCTCGCCATTGCAGGCCAACCAGTCGATGACGAAGTTCGCTCCGATGAAACCGGCGCCGCCGGTCACAAGGATCATGTTGAGCCCTCGTTGGGTTGTTGGAAATGTCGCGACCACGTGGTTCTATTCCGACACAGGTCTTGAGTCACACGCAGTCGTGACGCACTGCACGAATAACGCGCTTGGCGGATGGCTATGTTAGGAGCGGCGATGTAGCCGATTCGGCCAATTCGTTGGCGCATTCCGACATCGTCAGGAAACGCATCGGGACACGTTCGTCGCGTCGACGCGAAATCCGCCGGCAATGGGGACGCGCAGGTTACTTTGGCGGAATCGATAACGACAGTGGCCGAATTCTCCACGCCCCTTGCCCTACCCTATTGCCTGGGTAGCTTTTGTTCAGCGCAACATCGGTGCGCGAATCAACGACGGAATCGAGCGATATGCCAGTCAGCGAACTTTTCATTTTGGGCACGCGGGGGATCCCGGCGCGTCATGGTGGTTTCGAAACGTTTGCGGAAAGGCTTGCGCTTTATCTCACGCAACGCGACTGGAAAGTCACGGTGTATTGTCAGGGCGAGGTCGGTCAAACCGAAACGATCGAAGACACATGGCGTGGCGTACAGCGAATCATCATTCCCGTTACACGCGACGGTGCTTTAGGCACGATGGAGTTCGACTGGAAGTCGGTACGCGACACGGCTGCGCGCAAGCCCGCGCTCGTACTGACGCTCGGCTACAACACCGCCGTCTTCTGCACGTATTTGCGCTGGCGCGGCATCACGAATCTGATCAACATGGACGGGCTCGAGTGGCGCCGTCAGAAGTGGAAGCTCCATGAGCGCGTGTGGCTCTGGCTCAACGAGCGCATTGGTTGCTGGACGGGCAATCACCTGATCGCCGATCACCCTGCGATCGCTTTGCACCTCGCAACACGCGTCAATCGCCGAAAGATCACGACGATTCCGTACGGAGCGGACCCGGTCGGCGCAGCAAGCCTTGAACCGCTCAAGGAGCTTGGGCTCGAGGACACGCTCTATGGCCTCGTTATTGCACGCCCGGAGCCGGAGAACTCCGTGCTGGAGATTGTGACCGCATTCTCTCGCCGTCCGCGCGGCGCGAAGCTCGTCGTGCTGGGCAAATACGATGCCGAGGCTCACACGTACCACCGCGCAGTGATTGAGGCGGCAAGTGACGAAGTCGTTTTTCCCGGCGCCATCTACGATCAATCGGCGGTGCGCGCTCTACGACGGCATGCGCATTTCTATCTGCATGGTCATCGCGTGGGTGGCACCAACCCGTCGCTCGTCGAAGCGCTCGGCGCCGGCAGCGCGGTGATCGCTCACGACAATGTGTTCAATCGATGGGTGGCGGGGCCAGAGGCGCGTTTCTTCGCCACCGAGTCAGATTGCGATCTGCACATCTCGGCGCTGCTCGGCGATCCCGCAACCGCGCAAGCCATGGGCGAGTCGAGCGCGCAGCGCTTCCAAAGCTCATTTCGGTGGGACAGCGTGCTCGCACAGTATGAAGCGTTGCTGCATCGTCATATAGGAGGCGGCAAACGCAGCGCGGTATTCGCTTCACGCCCGGCTCCTCGTGTTCCCGACCGTAAGCCGGCGCTCGACACGCTTGCTCGAGTGTCCAGTTCCGGTCCGGCGGTGGCGGCCGCGGTGAGTGTGGAGCAGCTTGAGAGCAAGGTGGAATGACTGACCAAAAATTGTCCGTTTGCATCTGGCACAAAGCATCGCGCCCTGCCGCGCCAGTCGTGGTGGCGGGCGTACTACCGTTACTAGCCCCGCCTTCATGCTTCTGAGCGTTCCTCCTCAGCGTTCATGACCCATTGCTGCAGGTTTGATTCCGCCCGGCACAACATGGTTGCTCTCGCCCGAAAGAGTGACACTGTGGCACCCCATTCCGATATTCCGACTGCCCCTGTTTCAAGCTTGCAGATCTTTTTCGTGGAATTTTGATGACCCGGCGAGAGGCCTATCCTACGCACGGGTAGAGGGTCCGCGGAACAAGGCACGCATCGCAACCAACCGCGGCACACACTCCTCCCGAGATAAATACCTAACCACGCGCGCAGTCATGGGTGCGCGAGCAACCGCGGTTTCGAAAACGACCGCTACTGCGGTTGATGCGCGCCTCCTAGCGGCAGTCGACTCGCTTTTCCGGCCGGAAGTGGCCGCGCAGCGGCCGCAGCATTTCGCTGCCCACTGGCGACCAAGATCAGCATGACGATGATGAGAAAGAACTGCATCGTCTCAAGTACGCCGGTAGAAACAATAAAGACGAGATAGCCGGTGGTCATTCCGTAGACCAGAGCCCTTGAAAACCGATTCTGCATTCGCCTTGCAACGGTGAACGTTTGTAGAAAGAGTGCAGAGAACGCCAGAATTCCCACGGTTCCAAGGTCGATGGCCCATTGAAAAATCGCACTTTCCGCACCGTAAAAATCGGGGTATGCGCCTGAGCTTAGGATCGACCGCGTCTGCGAGACGCCGCCGCCAAACACAGGCGCCTGGGAGAAGAACTTCCACGCAACCAATACCTGCCCAAGCCTCATCTCGAGCGAGCTGCCAGTCTGGCTGGCCGCGTCAGTCTGGCTGAAGACGGACAGCACGAAATCCATCACCTTCTCGATATACTCAAGACCGACCACACTGCCTACCGCACAAATCACCACGCCGATTTGCACGACTATCAGCTTTTCGCGATTCCGCGCGAAACCTGTAAAGGTCAGGAGCGAAAGCAGCACAAACACGAGCGGCGTGCGGGAGCCCGTAGCGACTATCCCAACGAACAGGATGACCTGGGCAACAACAAACCAGATTAGCCTGGCCGCCGACCGATTCGCGCGCATCAGGAAGACACCAATCATGAAGGTCATTGCCTGGAAAGCGCCGTAGGTAATCGCGTGTGACATGGTGCCCACCGCCCGCGCGCCTCGGACAGACGAGCTATAGTCCGCGGCAAGAACGCGTCCCGTCGGCGTCGTCTCTTTGATGTAGTCGAAATAGGGATTGAAGTGTGTAACAAAAGCCAACGTGCCATAAATAGAAACGATCACGCCTACGATATAAATAAGCTTCAGAGCACGTTCAGCCTCTCCCGGCGATTCGCAAAGATACCAAATGAGGTAGCACGGGAAGAATATTTCCGACAACAGCATGATTGCGGTCACGGCGTCTGATGACAAGGTCGCGGGGTTGAACAGCAGCGAGCCAAGATACGACAAACCAAGCAACATGAAGGATCCGGCAAGCGGAAAATGCGTCTTTTTGACTTTGAAGCCAGCCGCCATAGTGTAAAGAACAAAACATATCACCATGAACAAGACGATGGCGCGGTTGACTGATAGATAGGGCAAGCTGGCCACATCGATCAACCCAAACCCTTTCGGCGTGAAAAAGCACAGCACCGGGAATAGCAGTGCCATCCGACGCTGACGGAGCAATGAAAGAGAAAGGCAATAGACGGCGAGAACGTAGTTCATTTTGCGGGTGGGTAAATTACCTGGCTACGGCCGAAGCCGGCTATTTTGAGTCGTACGTCGCTTCGAGTTCGAACCACGCCGACAGCGCCCGTTGGTCCGTCTGCAGGCCGATCTCGAAGCCGTCCCCGGTTTTCCGGACGAAGCGGGAAGCGATGCTCGCCATGCGCTTACCAGATGCGTCCAAAGGAAATACGCGCAGCGATTTAGCGCGTGTGACAAAGGTGAATGTACACGGTATGCGCTCCATCCAGATGGGCGCCTGGGTCGCGCGAAGGCTAACCACCTGGCGCGTTGCGGGGTCAATCGCACTCCAGCGTTGCGACGTGGCCTCAAGTGGGTGAACAATCGAGTCTTTGAGCGGAACGGGAACGCTCGAAACATCGAGCGGAACAGGGCCGGTGCTCGTCAATGTGGAACCGACCGTATAGCCGGGTAGCGTCAGCAAAAGAGAGCGAGACTGATCGATCGCCCGGCCATCTCGTGAGGACAAGGTCAGCGAAACAAATCCCCGCGCCGCTGCGCCCAGTCTCAACTGGAATGTTCCGTAATCGTATTTCCGGCCGGGTACAAGATATCCGGTCACGCCCTTCACCATCGGCGCGCTGACAACCAGTTGTCGTTCCTTGAGATCGAACCGGGCTTCGGGAGTCGACAACGTCGGCGCGACCGACGTCAGCGTGACGGAACTCGCGGCACTCGCTGAATAACCAACACGCGCTGACAGCGGCCGTGACGCCCCGGCAAGCGTGTGCTGTTCGAGGAACGAGGCCAATCCGTCGGTAATTCGGGCTCGGGTCGCGTCCAGGACAACGGCGTCGCCGAAAGTATAGGATGACACCGGCTCAAGGCGGGAGATCGCTCCTGTTCGAAACATCCACGCGGCCTGGCCAAACTGAACAAGTTTCGTGGCGTCACCGACAAGACCGAATTCCTGGGGCGTAGTCGAGGTATAGGTTTCGCGTGACTGCGAATAGTCATGGAACGTCAGGCCGCTCCAGTCCTGCATGCTGGCAAACGCTGCGGTTTCAGGCAGTATTTCCGCCGCCTGGCGGTTCGGCCATGGCTGATTGAATTCGGTGATCAGGAACGGCTTGCTGAACGAGCGGTAAAAAGCGACACCGAATAGCGGAACCAGACCGGTGCCGATATTGGAGCGATCCGTGATCTGCCAGTCGTCCCAGCGCCACATTCCGTTCGGGAAACGATACTGATCCACATAAAAATGCGCGTCGAGCACGTCCGTGCCGGACAAAGACTTAAAGTTCGCAAGGCTGCCAAAGTTCATCTGTGTGCCAATGACCAGCAAGTTCGGGCCGGCTGCCTTCACAGAAGACGATA
The DNA here is from genome assembly GCF_030511745.1 of Paraburkholderia sp. SECH4. Taxonomy (NCBI): domain Bacteria; kingdom Pseudomonadati; phylum Pseudomonadota; class Betaproteobacteria; order Burkholderiales; family Burkholderiaceae; genus Paraburkholderia; species Paraburkholderia sp. SECH4. Next base: position 19,079 of record NZ_JALOCP010000031.1, on the reverse strand, counting down.
GGGTATCGACATAGTGCTTGTCTTCGTCAATCAGGAATTGCAGAAACGCCTGCCCGGTGATGGAATTCACACGATCCAGAGAAATGATACCGGCGTCGTCATCTGAAACAACGATACCTTTTTCCAAACAGTATCGACGCCACTTTGCAACGAGCGCCGATCTGACCTGCCCCGTCACGAGGCGGTTCAACGTGCCGTCCATCCAGTGGTACACCAGCGAACTCTCGTTATTGATCTCGACCAGTGCGAGGGCGGGCTCGCCTGAGCCGCGCAGTTGTTCGACGAGCTTATGTGCATACTCAGCCTGAAGCTGGATAGCTGCGTCGTCGATCATCAGGAACGGCTTCGACTGATTCGGCCATGGACCGCTACCGTCCAGCGACAGCGTTTTGTCGAGTGCGGGCCTGAACTGATACACAACGTGAAGGTTCAGGTCAGCGTAGATTCCGTTCCGACGCAGTTGTTCGAGGAAGTTTCTGAGCAGATCGACAGCGTCCCGATTCAGGCTTGGAAAGGGTCCGGACTCGAGGAGACCGTTTGGCGCCCCTGCGTTCGAAGACGAGATTGAATCGAGTCCGTGCAGGCGCACGAAGTTGACACCCAGGCTGCGCAGTCGCGCCGTCAGTTGGACGGCCTCGGTGGCGTTGGGAAGCGCAGCACCGAATAGCAGGTTGACACCAAAGAGGCGCACAGGTGTCATCGTTGCGCTTCTGCAGAGCGCGGACCCGCACGCGACCAGACGGTCCTTCGCTGTCAAAGGCGTATTGAGCGAACTGAAATCGACGATGGGTGTCATCGCGCCGCCCGGCACATCAAAACGGAAAAAAGCTGTTTGCGGTTCACTCGCTTTCGCGGACGAAACGTTCACCAACCCCGCTACCGAAACGAACAGCCCCGCAATCGCCAGCACCTTGGTGCGGCTCAGTTGACCGGTGCTGGAACGCCCAGGCTTCCGCCCTGATCGGACGGACCCTGGAAAGATTTTTCGAGTCAGTCTCTGCGTCTGATTTTTCATATTCATCTAACTACCCATTATCTTCAACCGCCGGCAGGTCGAACTCACGACCCAAGCTGCCGCCATTGCCACCCCGAACAACAGGACAAAAGCAGCACCCGCGGCCATGAAGCTCCACAGATTGCCGTCGAAGTGCCACGACGAAGAAACACGTCTCGAGAAAAACGACGCAGTGAGCGCGAGTACCGATACTGTTGCCAGCCAGTCGATCCGGATCCGCCACTTCACAATCTTCCGGCCTTGTACGGTGCACAGCACACAATAGAGCGCACCAGAGGCCAGTGCCGCCGTGCCGGCTCCGACGCCGCCCAGCCGCGGAGTCAGCACGGCGCTAAGGATTGCGTTCGCTAACAGCACGATTGCGGCAAACGCACACATCGTCGCCTTCTTTTCCTTGAACTCCAGCGGCTTGTGGAAAAACGGCCCGAGTGAAAAACTGAATGCGGACGCCGTCAGCAAAGGAAGCAGCGAGGACGCCCCGCTAAATTTCTCGCCGAGGAACAACCGCGTAGCCGGCTCGGCAACCGCATTGACGATCGCTACCAGCGCGACGCCCGCGCACATCAGATAGGTCAGGAGATCGCCCAGCAGGCGCGAAGCCGCGCGCTCATTCTTCATGTTCCACGTCGCCATGAGCTGCGGCCACGTCGCCGCGAGGATCGGTGCCATCACCAGGCTCACTGAGCCGACCACCAGCGTCGACGCCGCGCCGTAGAGACCGGCCGCGGCCGGGCCCGCCAGCGCGCGTACCAGCAGCCTGTCGCAATACATGGCCAGATTCATGAAGATGAACCAGAGCGTCATCGCTCCGCCATAGACGCGCAGCTTGTGCAAGATCAGTAAGGTACGTGGCGATCCAAGCTTGCGTAACACCGCCGGATCGAAAAAGCGGGCTCGCCACACACCGAATGCAACGCCGATCAGTTGCGCTGCAGCGCCCGCATACAGTAATCCGTCGACGTCCTGCTGCGATGCGCGGCACACCAGCACGGAAAACCCGATTTTCAGAGCGCCAGAACATGTCTGCTGCATCGAATAGGGCCAGGCCCGCTGTTCCGATTGCAGTGAGGATCCCACCAACGTGAAGAGCGTCTGTGCTCCAACGCCGAACAGACAGGCAAGCCAAAGGCTGGAGCCGTGCTTGCTGTCGAACAGGACGAAGAGCGCGACCAGCACGTAGAGTACGAGAAGCACCAGCGTAATGCCGCCCGCACCCAGCAATACCGCAGCCTTGGTGTAGCTCGAAGCGACGGCCGACGAACCGGCCAAATAGCGCCCGGTTGCCTGTTGCAGCCACTGCCCCACAACCGAACTCGCCAGAACGATCACCGTGATCGTCACGGAGTAGGCGCCGTATTCGGAAGGCGCCAATCGATGCGTCAGAAGGGAAATCAGAACGATGTTGAGTGCCGCGTTGCTGGCAATGCCGAGAGCATAGGGCACATAGGTGGCCCAGATCTTCCGCAAGCGGGGACTGCTCGCAACACGGCTCAGGCGGCTCAGCATCGCACTTCCGCAGCAGGCCTGTTTTCTAACGCAGTGAGGAACTTCGAAACCGATGCCTGCAAGGTGAACTGCTGTGCCAGCACAACCGAGCGCGCTGCAAAGCTCGTACGCCGACCGGCATTGGCGAGCAAAGACGTGAGTGCCTCACCCAGCGCCCTTGGCGCCTGAGGCGCGACCACGAGGCCGTTCACACCATTCACGACGAAATCCCGCGTGCCGCCATTGTCCGATGTGACGATTGCACATCCGCACGCCATCGCCTCCAGCACGGGAAGACCCCAGCCTTCCGTCCAGCTTGGGCATAGATAAATCGACGAAGCGTTGTAAATCTCCTCGCGCAGCACGCGTTTTTCCGGATTCTGAACGTACTTTATCCAGCCGGGCAAGGCCTCCGGCCGGGGCGATACGCCGAACAGAATCGCCTCCAGGTCGGGAAACTGACGCTTCGCGAGATCGAGCGCCGACACGCCGTCGGCCGCCCCCTTCCATGTATGAGGCGAGTACAGCATGCTAACTACGCATCGCCGACTAGCGATCGGCGACGTCGGAAAGAACTCATCGTGGTCGACAGGATTGGGAACCTGCTGAGCCTCGACGCCGGACAGATCTTTGACGAGGTCTCCGAGCCACCCGGAGATGACGATCTTGTTCGTTCTCGACCTGAGCGTCTGGTTCACCCGGCGCTCGGGTCCAGACCACGTCTCATGGTGCTGTACGAAATAGAACTTGGCACCCTTGCATGCTGGGTAGTTCTCCACGTACTCAGCGGTACGCCACAGCGAAGCCACGACGACATCTGCATTTGGGATGTATCGCGAAAACAGAGCGGGCACAACACTGATCTTCACTGCCGGATCGATCTTCATCCACGGTACGATCGCTGCGCGCTGCCTCATCCACCCTCTCAGCAGCCTCGCGCAATCGGCCGCAAGAGAGAGCAGCATGAGGAACAGGTTCTTGCGCAGGCCCCAGAGAAAGAGCGTCTCCGGATGCAGGACTTCGATCGAATGACCGGCATTCGCCATAGCATTCGCATACTGATACACGATCTTGCCGCCACCGGTCGGATGCCGCGTAAGCTTCGGAAGAATAAACGTAATTTTCATTGATTTTCGGCGATCGTCATCAGGGTATTTCGCGTCGTAAAGCAGACGCTTTGCACGTCGGCCTTGTGTCGTCGGGCAAAGGCCGCACGGTGTCGGCAACCGAACGCCTGTAAGTTTGGACCGTGAAAGCGCCGAGGTACTTCGCCCGTGCGGCTTTCGCCATCTCGGCATATGCATCGTGCGTCGTCGCCAGCGCCCTCTCCACCACCCTCAAAAAATCCGTCATATCGCCGGGCACGAACAGAAAACCGTCGACACCGTCGGTCACGATCTCCTGTAAACCGCCGGAAGCGGCGGCGATCACCGGTCGCCCGGATGCGAAGCTCTCAATCGCCACCCGTCCGAAGGGCTCGGGCAGAACCGACGGCACGACCACAAAATCGGCCCACGAAAAATGCACGCCAGGATCGCTCGTGAAGCCTTCAATTTCCACGGTTTGCACGCACGTTTTCGCAGTCTCGCGGAGCGTGTCCAACAATGCCTCGTAGCCCGGAAAAACGTCGCCAACAATACGCACCTGCACCGGCAACCGTCGCCCGAGCGTGGACAACGCATCGAGCACGAATTGTTGCCCTTTCCATAGATTGATACGACCGATGATCGCGAGCCGCCGCGTACGGTTTTGCGTCGGGTCGATAGGAGCAACAGGACCAGTGACGTCGACACCGTTGTGGATCACGTCACCCGGCAATGCGAATACCGCCGCCGTCGCCCGCGAGTTATAGATCAGCGAGGCGCCCGAGATCTTAAGCAAGGCCCTGAAAAATCCACACGCGAGCGAAGACGGAATTTCCCGCACATGCACGTAAGCACCCGCACGCTGTCCGCGCAGCGCGGCGATCGCGGCCACGCACACGACCGTATTCACATAGCAGATATGGTACGAGCGGAACATGCGCCGATATTCCAACCAGGCCCTGATCATGCGCCAGCACGTTTGCCATGGCCGCGCCTTCAGTTCCTTCTTGCGCAGTACGCCATTGGCGTTATAAATGATCCGGCTCGCATAACGCGCGACGTGATCGACGATGGGGCCAGACTCCGGCAACACCACGTCGATTACCGCATCCGGATGCCGTTCGCGCAAGGCGCACAACGCGGAGACGAAACTACGGTCCGATCCATAGAGTTCCGCACCCTGATGGACCATCACGATGGCAAGCGATGTATTCAACGAAACACCTCCGCAATCACGTCAAAGAAATTTCCGCGCGCGCGCGCACCTACTGACACGCGAAGGGCCTTCCACAGCACATAACATCGGATCGCCAGTACTTCGAAAGGATTACGGTCGAATACGCACAACCAGGACTGCCATAGCCATATCTGACGCTGCAGCGCCGCTCGCGGATCGGTCGTGCTGCGCAGTGCCGAATCGTGGCCGAGCAATGCTCCATGCAAATAGGCCCGTGCACCGTGCCGCGCAAGGTCGCGGCAGAAGCGGGTATCGACGCCGTAGAGGCGTAGCCGCTCGTCGAACGGCTGCGGTGCAAGTTGCGCGAGGAAGGAGCGATTGATGCACATGCCGCTCATCATCGCCGTGAAGTCGGTCGGCAACATGGCCTTCGTGGTGACACTGCGGAGTGCCTCACCCTTGATCCATCGTAAGCGTCCCGGACTGATCAGTTGCCCGTCGTGCCGGATGACAGGGACGAAGACGTCGACCCCGAGTTCAACCTTGCCCAGGCTGTCAACCAGCTCTTCGAAGAACGCTGCATCGATGCTGGAATCCTGGTCGAAGATCACCACATGCGGGCGTGTCGATTCGCGCACGAGCAAGTTGTACACCTTGGAGAGCGGTTCGTTCCCCGGAGACGCCTGATAGCGCCAGCGGAACGGCAGAAAATCCGGCTTCGGGGGCGCAGGGACCACTCGCGCGTTGTCCCAGATGTGCACTTCGACATCAATGCCGAGCGCCGCGAAATCAATGCGGCTCAACGTCACGAGCGTTTCGGCCACCTCGGGATCGCGCCGGTACAGGACGACGAAGATATCAAGCGCCGGCATCGTCGCCTCCACGCCGGCTGCCCACGACGCGTCCTGGAACGCCGGCGACAATGGAGAACGGCGGCACGTCGCGCGTAATCACCGAACCCGCGGCGATCACGCTGCCCTTGCCGATCGTCACCCCGCCGAGCACCGTGACGCGCGCGCCCAGCCAGCAGTCTTCCTCGATGTCGATCGGCATACGCGTGGTGCCCTGCGCTCGAATCGGCCGCGACAGGTCCTCGAAATTATGGTTTTCCGGATGCGCACTGAAGTATTGGCCGATGATCGTGTCCCGCCCGATCGATACACCACCCGAGCCGCCCACGCTTGAGTACTCGCCGATGCCGCAACGCTCGCCGATATGAATGTGGCGGCCCGGTCGTGCGACGTCCGTACCAACGACAAGCCGCGAGTACGCCCCGATGGTGGCGCGCGCGCCGACGCGCAGGCCGCCGCAACCCAAACCGCTAAGAATCGCTCCATCACCAATCGTGACGTAACGCCCGATTTCGATACGCCTTGCGAAACGCAGCCGCACGTTGCGCCCAACAAAGCATATGTCCGCACGCTTGCAGCGCAGCGATAGTATCGACCCGCGCAGCGCATTCCAACTCTGTTCCGCGAGATAGAGCAGAAGATCCATGCCCCCTACTTCGCTGGCGATCTGCTTGCCGGGCCGAACGTGCACCAATGCCCGGTTGACTATCTTTTTCAACATCGCATCGCCACTCAAAGTGCGCGCGCCGGCCACGCGAAGCGGCCGGCGCGCGTAATGGATCTTTTTGCCCGCTCAGGCCGTGGCTCGAGCAGCGTCGCGACCAATCGTGTAATAGACCCAGCCGGTCTGCTTCATCACGTGCGGGTCGTACAGATTACGTCCATCGAAAATCAACGTGTCGTTGAGCGCGACCTTCATCTGTTCGAAATCAGGGCTGCGAAATTCCTTCCATTCCGTGAGGATGACGAGCGCATCCGCGCCAACGAGCGCCTGATCGCGGTCTTGCGAGAAATCAACACGTGCGAAACTTTCGGCGTCGAGGTCATCGCTCAGGCAACGCCGGGCCTCCTCAAGGGCGACAGGGTCGTAGACGCTCAACGTAGCGCCGTGGCGCAGCAGATCGGCGATCAGGCGGCGGCTTGTCGCCTCCCGCATGTCGTCTGTGTTCGGCTTGAACGACAACCCCCACACGGCAAAGCGCGTGCCCCGCAGTGCGCCGCCGAAGTGCCTTCGTATCTTGTTGAAGAGCACCGTCTTCTGACGCTCGTTGACGAATTCGGCGGATGCAAGGATGTTCAACTCCATGTCGTAGTCACCGGCGGTTCGCATGAGCGCCTGTACATCCTTCGGGAAACACGAGCCACCGTATCCGCAGCCCGCATACAGAAAGCTGTAGCCGATGCGCGGATCGGAGCCGATGCCGCGGCGAACATTTTCGATGTCGGCGCCGACGCAGTCCGCCAGGTTGGCCATCTCGTTCATAAACGAGATGCGCGTGGCCAGCATCGCGTTCGCCGCATATTTGGTGAATTCGGCCGAGCGCACATCCATGAACAGCGTGCGCTGGTGGTTCCGGTTGAACGGTGCGTAGAGCTGCTCAAGCAGGCTTCGGGCACGTAAGCCCGAGACGTCCTCGTCGCAACCGATCACGATGCGATCAGGCCGCATAAAGTCCTCGATCGCGGCCCCTTCCTTGAGGAACTCGGGGTTCGATACGACCGCAAACGGCACGTCGACTTTGCGCGACGCCAGTTCTTCTGCAATCGCCGCGTGCACCTTGCCGGCTGTGCCGACGGGCACCGTCGATTTGTCGACGATGACTTTGAACCCGTTCATGTACTTGCCGATGTTCTTCGCGGCGGCGATCACGTATTGCAGATCGGCAGAACCGTCCTCGTCCGGTGGTGTGCCCACCGCGATGAACTGTATATCTCCGTGGGCGGATGCCTGCTCCACGTCAGTCGAGAACGCGAGCCGCCCCGCTTCGCGATTGCGGTCGATCACGTTCGCCAAACCTGGTTCGTAGATCGGCACCTGGCCGTTGTTAAGCATCGCGATCTTCGCTTCGTCGACGTCAAGACAGAGCACGTCGTTGCCCAGTTCTGCCAGACACGCGCCCGTGACGAGGCCGACGTATCCGGTTCCGATAATGGTGACTTTCATTGATCCGGGTAGCAGGAGTGAGAATAGGCGGCGTGGCGTCGACAAGTACGGCTGTACGCGCCACGATGGTTAATACTCGATCGGTGCCCATTCTTCACGAACCATCCGGTGAGGTGATTTATGTGGCGGATTTCGCCAACATAATTTCCGTATATCGCAAAGTCTCTCCCTCGAGCTGCCACGACACCTGCGCCGGCGGATGCTGTACTCATGACGAGCGCAAGGCATTGCACGCCTCATTGCCTACGTCGAGCCAGCTTTTATTCGCTTTAGCCAAAATTGGGACGTCTTCCGCCAGCGCTCTCCAGGCGCCGGTTGGCTCTCCTATGCTTAAGCCAGGTCATCCGCAAGATGATCTGCGGGGCTCGCGCAAGCGAGGCCTTTTCACCTCGGAATTAGGCCTGCCTCTTTCAGAGCGCAGGCTCCTTTTTTTTTGTTGCCATCTCATACAGCCGAACAGCTCATGCTTAAAGTTACCAAGGCGGTTTTTCCGGTAGCAGGTCTTGGCACCCGGTTCCTCCCTGCCACGAAGGCAAGCCCGAAGGAGATGCTGCCGATCGTCGACAAGCCGCTGATTCAATACGCGGTGGAAGAGGCAATGGCGGCCGGCATCACCGAAATGATCTTTGTCACGGGCCGCAGCAAGCGCGCGATCGAGGATCATTTCGATAAATCATACGAAGTCGAGGCCGAACTCCAGGCGCGTGGCAAGGACAAGCTGCTGGAACTGGTGCGCAGCATCAAACCGAGCCATGTGGACTGCTTCTACGTGCGTCAGCCGGAAGCGCTTGGCCTCGGCCACGCGGTGATGTGCGCTGAAAAACTGGTGGGCGACAACCCGTTCGCCGTCATCCTCGCGGACGACTTGCTGTACGGCAAGCCGCCCGTGATGACGCAGATGATCGGGGTGTTCGACCACTATCACAGCTCGGTGATCGGCGTCGAAGAGATCCCGCACTCGGAAACGAAGTCGTACGGTATCGTCGACGGCAAGAAGTGGGAAGACTCGATCATCAAGATGTCGGGCATCGTCGAAAAGCCGGAGCCGAGTGTGGCGCCGTCGAATCTCGGCGTGGTGGGCCGCTACGTGCTGAAGCCGCGTATTTTCGAACATCTGCGCGCGCTGAAGCCGGGCGCGGGCGGCGAATTGCAACTGACGGACGCGATTCAGTCGCTGCTCGCCGACGAACAGGTGCTGGCGTACAAGTATCACGGCACGCGTTTCGACTGCGGCAGCAAGCTGGGTTACCTGAAAGCGACGGTCGAGTTCGCGCTGCGTCACCCGGAAGTAGCCGCCGACTTTGAAGAGTACCTGGTTGAGCGCTCGCCAGTGCTTGCGGGCTGAGCGACTGGTCATCGCGGATACGGCCAATGCGACCGCGGGTCTTGCAAGGAAGGGAGTGTGCGATCGTTTGACGGGCGGTGACTCTTGACTATATCGGCCAAGATTATGGTTCATTCAGCCGTGCTTTCATTGCGCTAGTACGGCTTCGGTAATATCAAAACCTGTCGGCTCGTTCCTGAATGTCGAAGAACGACCGCCCCAAGCAGTTGGCCATCCGATCGCAAAGTTCGAACGGACGGCTTCCAATTTCAGGCGGCTTAACGTAGCGCGTGCACAGGAAGTTATGGGCGAGTTTATTCCAGAGTATCTGCTCCGCGAACAGGCGGCTGTGGGTGCGCTCGTGTTATTCGGCGTTCTGCGCATTGTCGCCGCCGCCGTCGCCTTCGAGAAGGGTTGGCGCATATCCGTCGTGCAAACCTGTTGCATTGCGATCGCGGTGCTTTACAGCCTGCCCCAGCTATTTGATCTGTTCGTGAACCTGTATGGAATGCGGGCCGCGGCTGCGGCCGCGGAGCTTGAGGGTAAGGCAGCGGGCTCTGCGATTGCGCTTTTTTTCGCACCTATTCTGAGCCACAGGCTCGGCTACGAATAGTTGCCCTTCACGTATTGGACAAAGATTTTTTGGTGAGCGACCGGTCCAGCTCCGCTGAGAGCCTGGACCGGATTGGTAGCCCGATCTCCTCCTTCCGCGCGCGCACGTTATTTCGTTGTGGTTCCCGTGCCACCGGTGCCACCCGTTCCGCCGGTTGCTCCACCGCCGCTGCCTCCGCCGGAGATCGGCGCTGCCGCCCCCGCCGCTATCGCAGCGGCCGTCAACGACGCCGCCGGCTGACCATTCGCGGTAATTGCGCCAGCAGTCTGCAAAGTGTCCAGATCCGCATCCGCACCGGGCTGCCCTGGCGTGAACGAAACCGTCAGGAACGAGGAAGAAGAAAGCGTGATCCCATAGGTGTTCTTGATCAGCGTCACAACTGCCGCCTGAGCATTCGCAATCACCGTGCTATTCGACAGGGCGCTCTGATACGACGGATTAGAAGTAATCCCCGCGAGCAACCCACTAACCGTCGTGCCCAACTGCCCCGCAAGGTAGTCCAGCAGCAACTCTGTCAACGGCGTCACGTTGTACGTACCCGCACCGGCCGCAAACGAATGAATCGTGATCGCGCCGCCGGTCGCCGTAATCGCACACGGTCCGTCAAACTTGAAGGTCGCCGAATACGCGCCGCTTGCGTTAGCCGTCGCACTACCCGTGCCGTTCTTGCAAGTCAGGACAATGCTTGCGTTTGCCATTGCTACACCCACCGCGGCCGTACCACTCACCGTCGCGCCCGGCGAGTCGCCGCTGCCACCGCATGCGACCAGCGCACTGGTCGCAAGCACTATCGATCCGAACTGCAGCGTGCGCAGCGTGGCGCCGTTTAGAAGCTTCATCGCCTATCTCCAAAGAAATTCATTCACAATTGATCGGCACCAGCGCCCGTCCGTCGCTTACACCCTGCAAACCGTTTCCGCAGGCGCCATGTGAAAGCGCCGCGCCCGTCGATACAGCGGGCACACTCACTTGCGGCTTCGGCTTCGTTCCGTCACTACCAGGCCTTCCGTAACGCAGATACGCATCACGCATCCGGTAAAGCTGGGTCGAGAAGTACTCACCGCTAAAGCGGCCCTGATTCAGCAAGAACTGCTGCGTGCTGTACGGGAAGGTCATGTTCTCCGCTCCATTGGCCGACAGATAATTCGTCGATCCCACCCGCGTGCGGAAATCAAGCCCGAACTCTTCGGAGCCATACACCTGACTGATCCCCGGCTTCATCCCCTGACGCAACGTCAGCGGGAAGCTGATTGCGGCGCCCACAAACGTGCCCTGCCCGCTATGTTCGCCATGCACGCTCACCGAAACGTCGTCGAACCAGCGCGTCAGCGTCGCGACCGGCCCCTTGTCTCCACCCACAAAGCGCGCCACGCCCGCTTCGATCCACAGCTTCCAGGACGGCTGCACCCAGCGGTACGTCAGCTCGGCATTCTTCACGCTCGGCAATTCGTCATGGCCGGGCTCATGGTGCAAATAGGCAAGCCGCAAGCGGATCAGGTCGGGACGGCCCGGCACGAACACCGTTGTTTCGTTTTGCACACCCACGTACGAGTAATCGAACTTGCCGACCGATGCCACGTTGAACACTTGCGGCACGATCCAGAAGCTTTGTGCCAATGCGACCGCATTCAGGCCGCCGCGCAGGCGGTAATTGCTGAACACGCGGCCGTCGTCCATGTTCTTCGTGTTGTAGATCGGCGCGATGTAACTCGCGTACAGCTCCGCGCCGCGCCACAACGGCACGAACCCTTCAATGTTGGCGCCGAGCGAAATGTCGAAGTTGCCGTACTCGGTGCCGTACAGGTAACTGACGATTGGTTCGATCTGAATCCGCGTCAGCCCATGCGTATGCTCGTTGCCATGCCATGCGATCGAATCCGCGTCGTAAGTCGGACGCGCGCGCATCGTCATTGATGCGCTTGCGGCCGTCGGCGCGCCACCCGCAACGAACTGCGCAAACGCATCGCGATCGACAATGACTTCGCCTAACGGCTCATTGGCCTTCTTGATCACCACGTGAATCTTGTCCGTCCCGTGCGGCGCATTCACGCTTGCCACGCCAAGCACAATGCCGAGCGCGTCGGCTTCGTTCTGGTTGTAGCGGTGGTTCTCGTACTCGACCACCAGATCGCGACCGCTCATCCCGACACGCACACGCTCGAGGCCGGCGGCAAAGAGTTGCGCGGCGATTTCGTCGAGCGCGGAGGTGTCCAGCGCTTCCGGAATAGCGGGCGACTGCGCATCCGACGATTTGGCCGCCGTCACATCACTCAGCATCACCGACGCATACGACTGCAGTGGCGGCACATACGTAATCGGTGCCGTGGCCAGCGCATTGTTGTTGGCTGTGGCGGCACGCATGTCCACCGGTTGCAGGCTGGCGAGACGGATCGGACCGTCATCGTCGGCGTCCGCAGTCTGCGCGACCGGCACCTGTGGGCCCTCGCACAAACCGTCTGCACACCGCGCACTGCTAAAGCGTTTGCCCAGCGGAATCTGAATGCCCACCGAAAACGACGTGCGCGGCGACACACCGTCCGTCGAACGGATCGAACGCATGAACGTGCCGATCACGTTCGCATCGGCCAGCCAGCTAATCCGCGGAGACTGATAGCGCACGCCGGCGTAAGGCGTCTTCGAATCGTCTTCTGCAAGCAGCGACAAGCCCGTGTTCCACAGCGAGACCTGCACGCCGCCGAACAAACCATCGAGGCGATCGCCCTGTCCGTAACCGGCGGTCAACGTCACCGGTCCAAATGCCTGCGACACCACGCCGTACTTCGAACGGAAGAAATGCGTCTGGCCGCCAATGTCGCTAATGCCGAATGCAATGCTCGGCTGATACTTGAAGAACTTCGGTACTTCGAGCTTAATGTCCGCCATCAGGTGACGAACTACGAAATGCTCCTCGTGCGCAAGCGGGACCCCAACATTCGCTGGATAGTTTGCCAGTCCGCCTGCCAGCTCGACATACGGAAACAAGCCGACGGCACCCCAGTAGATCTGCGATCCAGTCGCCGTCTTCCCGTACCGCGGGTCGATGAAATCGTTGTACTGCACTTCGCCGACACCTCGAGGCAAGGCGAATCCATATGGAATGACCAGACCGCCGGCCTGACCCAGCGCGTTCAGCGCTGGCTCTACCGCATGCGCCGGGGTCGAAAACGTCAGAGCGGCAGCTAACGCCAACGTCTTACGTATTCCTATTTGATCCTGTCCAAACAAGTTTCCGCTCATTGTCTATAGTTGTTGGTATTAGAACGCACAGCGGTGGATGGAACCGTTCTCGACCGTCACCGCAACTCGTCTTCGCAATGCGGCGATCAATTCAATTAATAGATATGCAAACCGAATTAATACTGATGGCAATGGCTACATTTTTAGTGGCTGTACGGCGTGCCGCGGCAACTACTAAATAGCAACCCCAAGGAAAGTCGTGCGGGAAAGTGTCTTCTGGTTGCCGTTCATCATACATAGTCCGCTTCACCGGAAATGGCGCTGACGGAAAAAGCTAACATGTTGGCGGATTACTACATTTATGCATTCCATGCAGAGGACCGGAGACGACCCCAAGCGGACTAACAGCGTTCCCGTTCACGCTCGTTCAACGTGGCCTTCCAGCCAACTGCGGGCGGCAGCAGTCGGCCAGGGAGGCAATCTACGCGGAAGCAAGGGACTTAGTCATCGGCACGCAAGCCAATTCCAGTCCGCGCGACGTGCGGTACGTCGAAACCGAATCTCCCGACCAACCACAATGGCGATAGAACGGCGCCGCGTTCAGCGTGGCGTCGAGTCGCATCGAGGCCAGTCCGTGATCGCGAGCTAACGCTTCGAGCAATGCCAGCATCTCGCGTCCGATACCGCGCCCCATGTGAGACGGCCGGATGAAAATGGCGTCCACTTGCCCGCTTGCGACGGTAAGCATCCCTGTGGCGACGACCAGTCCTTCATCGACGGCAACGTAAAAATCGCGTTCGACAACGCTGGCCCATTTGTCGGTCGGCGCGCCATCGACCCACGCCGATAGGGATGCTTCGGGATAGTATCCAGCGCACGCAGCATGCACCGAGGTTTTGCGGATATCCCAGGCGTCGGGCACATCGCCGCGACTCGCTTTTCGTATCGTCAGCATGCCGCGCTCCTCAGCGCGATCTGCCAGGTCGAGAAGTCGGGAAGATTCAGAAGATCGGAAACACGTACTCTGTGATGCATGCAATCACTCCTATTTGCGCCAATACAAATCGGAGCGACTGAAAAGACACGGCCCCGTCGTGACTGGCGGGGCCGTTGAGGAAATCTATGTGCGATGTATGAACGTCACGATTCCCACGACTCGCCAGTGGCTGTCATGGTGCACATCATGAAATTGCGCGCCTCGTAGTTCATAAAAGGAGATTGCCGTTCTAGAGCGTAGCTGTCAATAGTGATGTAGAAATTGAATGATGCAGGGTGTCGTCGCCAGACTCTCAAATTGGCCGAGGGCGCCCCGGCAGGTCAGATCGGGTAGTGCTGCGGTCCGGACTGGATCGTGATCCAGCGCAGCTCAGTAAACTCATTGATTGCCGCGTTGCCGCCGAAGCGTCCATAGCCGCTCGCCTTGACGCCACCAAACGGCATCTGCGCTTCGTCATGGACGGTCGGCCCGTTGATGTGGCAAATGCCGGATTCGATCCTGTGTGCAACCGCTAGTGCGCGCTGTACGTCACGCCCGAAGACGGATGCGCACAGACCGTACTCCGTGTCGTTTGCCAGAGAGACGGCCTCTTCAACGTTGCTGAAACGCGTAATAGCCGCAACTGGTCCGAACGACTCTTCACTGTAAAGACGCATGGCCGGGGTTACGCGATCGATGACGGTCGCCTGCATGATGCTGTTGCGCGCACCACCGCCTACCACCAGCGTAGCGCCTTGTGCGACTGCGTCGTCCACGAGCGCCCTGACGCGTGCAGCAGCGTCGGCGCCGATCATCGAGCCCAGCGCGTAACTGTCGTCCGTTGGCAATCCAGCCTTGAGCGATGCGGCTTTTGAGCCGAGTTTGTCGACAAACTCGCTTGCTACATTGGCGTGGACGATGATGCGTTCGGTCGACATGCAGATCTGCCCCTGGTTGAAGAAAGCCCCAAACGCGGCGGCTTTGACGGCTTCGTCGATATCGGCATCGTCGAGCACAACAAAGGGCGCTTTGCCTCCGAGTTCCAGCAGACACGGCTTGAGATGACGCGCGCTGAATTCGGCGATCAACCGACCCACGCGAGTTGAGCCGGTGAAATTGATCCGGCGCACCGCACGATGCGCGATCAATGCCTCCACGATTGCTGCGGCGTCATCTGAAAGCGTCGCAAAGCAATTCGCTGAAGTCGTTCGGCGAGAGTGGGCCGAGTACGATCTCGTGCACCGTCGTCCCGGCCTTGCGAATCGAACCGAGCGTCCCCATCAGTGGATGCCCGCGCCCGACTTCGTTGTCACGATACGCGCCGATCAACAGCAGGTGGCGCGTGTCCAGATGCGTTATCAGATATTCGACCATGGTCAAGGTGGCCGGATCGAGCCACTGCAGGTCATCGACGAAAATGACGAGCGGATGCTCGGCGCGCGCGAACACGCCGACAAACTTTTGAAAGACCGATTGAAACCGCAACTGGGTTTCCAGTGGCGAGAGTACGGCAACCGGGGGCTGCGGCCCGATCAAGCTCGCGAGTTCAGGAATCAGATCGGTCAGCAACCGCCCATGCTGGCCAACGGCTTCTTCGATCGCGCCGCGCCAACGCGCAGCGTCGGTATCTTGACCGTTCAGGATTTGTCGGATCAATTCCGCAAATGCCTGGGCCAACGTGGAGTATGGGATGTCCCTCAGGCGCAGGTCGAACTTTCCCGAGATGAAGATACCCCGAGGCAGCACGATCACCTTGTGCAACTCGTTGACGACGGAGGATTTGCCAATCCCCGAGTAGCCGGAGACAAGGACGAGTTCCGGCGTGCCTTGCGTTACGACGCGCTCGAAGGCATCCAGAAGCGTCGTGATATCAATGTCGCGCCCGTAGAGCTTCTCGGGGATCAAAAGCTGCCGCGTCGTATCGTGCGTTCCGAGCGGGAAAGGATCGATCTGATGAACGGCTTCCCACTCCGCCAGGCATCTTCTGAGGTCCCACTCCAGACCGCTTGCGGTTTGATAGCGATCCTCGGCGGGTTTCGACAGAAGTTTCATCACGATTGCCGAGAGCGCGGCAGGGATGCCTTTGGCGCGCGCACCCGGCGCAGCGGGCTGCCTCGCAATGTGGCAGTGCACCCATTCCAGGGGATCCAGCGCAGTGAAAGGGAGGGTCCCGGTCAACATCTCGTATAGCGTCACCCCTAGCGCGTATAAATCGCTGCGCGAATCGATCGACCGGTTCATCCGTCCGGTCTGCTCCGGAGCCATATACGCGAGGGTTCCTGCGATCAGCTCGGGATGTTCCGGCCTCTGGCGTTCACGCGGAAGTCGTGAGGCGATGCCGAAGCCGGTGAGCCTGACTTTGCCCGTTGCATCGTTCACCAGGATATGAGCCGGCTTGATGTCCTTATGGATGAGACCGCGCTGATGGGCCTGGCCCAACACAGTGACGATGCCGATGGCGAGCTGCAGGAAGCGTTCCAACTGAAGGGGGGCGCCGAGCAGCCGGTCGAGCGGCTCACCGCCCGGATCCTCAAGCACCAGCAGCGTCCCACCGCCTTCGTGCACCAGCTCCAGCGGTCGCACCGCCCACGCGCCATCGAGTTCATCCTTCAGCTCGAATTCGTGAGCGAGCCGATCGAGGCTGGCAGCTGAAGGTACCTCGACGGCGGGCCGCGCAATGAGTAGTAGTGTCTCGTCGCCGCCATCGGCCGGCCGACGTGCCCGGCTGAAGACGCGCTCGCCATCCTCCCACAAGGTCTGGAGGCTGTTACACATCTCGCCGTAATCATGGGTAGCCATTTGCCGCCCCCCGTCATCTCGCCAGAATACACCCGACGACTTATGAAGGCGGAGCCCGGTCTTTGACGAGAAATGGGTCCTGCGCGACACAATTCGCATCCCGCATCCCGCGGCCAGCGGACCTCGGCTGGTGACCGTTTACGCTGACTCCGAGTCACCCACGTCGTAAGGATCCGGGACGCTCATCCAGTCCGGCTCAACGTCGCTCAACTCAACGTGGTGTGTTCGCGGATGAATCTCGATCGCCTCAATCTGCGAACGTGGTGGTGACGTTCCAGAAACCAACTGCAGGGCCCGACCGGGTTGACCTGTGCCGCACTCGGACCAACGACCTTCGGACGACCTCGCCGATCGAACATCGGTCCTTGCTCCGCCAGTTTCGGACTTGAAACAGCGACGAGTGCTGCCGCGACGCGTTCGGGCGTAGATGGAGGATACTTGCGTAGCAGCAAGCCAACGCATCCAGCCAGGATTCTGCACATGAAGACACTTTCTCTACTGACTCTTTGCGCTGCGTTGTTCTCGTTCGGCGGCGCGGCGTATGCGCAAGTCGACCAATCGGAGCCTCAGCTTCTGATCAAGACCGCGACGCAACAGGTACTCGACGAGGTGCGCGCCCGAGCGATCGCGCCAGACGATATTCCCCGCATCATGGATATCGTAAACCGGGACATTCTTCCCTACACCGATTTTCGCCGCACCACGTCACTGGCGATGGGCCGTTACTGGCGGACGACTACGCCCGCGCAGCAGCAGCAACTCGTCGAACAGTTCAAGATGCTCCTGATTCACACATATTCGGGTGCTATCGGTCAGCTCCGTCCAGACCAGCGGATCGACTACCCGCCGATACACATCGCTCCAACCGATACGGACGTGGTGGTGCGCACGATTGCAACCAGGAACGGTGAACCAGCAGAGATCGATTACCGGCTGTACCGCACGTCGCAGGGCTGGCGGTTGTATGACCTGAATGTACTCGGCGTCTGGCTAATCCAGACATATCGGCAGCAGTTCAGTGACAAGATCCAGGAAAGCGGCGTTGATGGTTTGATCAAGTTTCTCGCTGAGCGCAACCAGCAGCTCGCTTCGGGCAAGCAATAAGTGACCGCTGGGTATGATGGCGACGGACGCTTACAGCAGAATGTCGGTCGCGCAATGGACGTTTCGCGGACGTGCCCGAAAGTGGTTTGAGCGGCGCCCGCGAGAGTATGGAGCCGGCGGAAATTCCCGCGAGCTGTGAAAGGTCTGGACCCGGCCAGTAGCTGTCGTTGGCTGCGTCGGTGACGTCGCCATTCGAGCGACGGTTCGGCTCATGAAGCGGCCATTAACTTGGCTTCGTTCCGCGTGGCGGTATTGGGTCGAGGGTGTGTGAAAACCCACGTCAAGCGGGCCGATCGAAAAACTCGACCTTCAGATCGCGCTGTGTTGGCTTCGTGACGACTCGGGAAGGATGAAGCGACACCGGGCCAATATCGAGCAGAGCACGGTCTTCACTCAGCCATGCAAGTGCTTTCCCCGGCAAAGGCGTCGCCGTTGAGAACATAACATTCTTGTTCTCAAGGCGCGCCAGTGCAGTCAAAGGATGCGGTTGGACTCAAACATTAATGTCCTTCTTCTTCCACTGTCAAATTGTTCTTGACCGACGTAACTCCAGGAACACTCTCAGCAACTTTCCCTGCGAGATCTATCTGCGCCTGATCTGGAACCATTCCTACAAGCGTAATCTTGCCGCTACGAGCGATGGCGTGAAGATCAGGCGTCTCCAAGCCCTTTTGCTTGTACAGCGCCGTCTGAACTCGCTTCGCCAACTCCCTATTTGCTGCTCTAATCGACGAACGAGAGGGAGCTGTTGCTGAAGTTGCCGCAGCCGTCTCTTGTGCATTAACAACGGGCACGATCGCAACAATGGCGCTGACGGCGATCGCTGTGGCAACGTAGGTCTTCATGGATTTCATCTCTTCTCCTTCAGGTGGGTAGCAAAACTGGGTGGGAGAGACTCGAAAAGATCGCTGGTCAATCAAAGTGCGGCGAAATATGAGCACCCCGACGTTGATGACCAGCGGCCACGACGTTCGGCAATTGAATTGTAGACTTTTCCTCGTCGGATGCGCACTTCAAGCGCGTCTAGAACCGCTGGAGAGTCCTTTCCGCCGGACCTTCGACTAGTAGGTCAGGGCCAACCCTTTGTGTGAATGAGGGTAAGGGAACCCGATGACTCGTCGTTCGGCGTGCCTAGGCGCACGGCCGCTGTCAATTGGAAGCCGCCGTTGACTTCGGACGGACTCGAAGGGCCGTTGAGGGTCGCCTCCGGTCCTTGGCGTTTTCGGAGTCTGGTTTTCGATTCACAACGCCCGACAGATCCTATGAGCAGGGGACGTCGACGAACTGATACGTAAAATCAGCGTGTCGA
>NZ_JALOCP010000030.1:0-115672 GCF_030511745.1 Paraburkholderia sp. SECH4 | reverse complement strand
CCGATGATAGTGCGGATTCCCGTGTGAAAGTAGGTAATCGTCAGGCTCCCCTGCAGCATCAGAAACCCCACCCCACAAAGGTGGGGTTTCTGCGTTTACGGCGCAAAAACCAGCCATCTGAAAACATCGCCGCCGTGAGACTTTGCTCGAAGCGCTCCGGTTCTTCCGGTATCACTCCTTCCCGATCCGCAGCGCGTTCGCGTACCCCGTCAACTCCAGATACGCACGTCCAACGTCCGCGCCGTCACGGCTCACCCGCACTGCACCTTCCCAATACACTGCGCCGGTCGATTGGCGGGAATCGAGTTCCTGGTCGTCCATCAGTGGATCGAGGCGCCACGTAAACGCGCCGGTTTTGACCGTCATCGACACGGGATACGACGTGTTCGTGCGTGGCGAGCGCCATGTGCGAACTGGAGTGAAATCGACCTGATCGCGGCCGAACGTCGTCACCTGACCGTCGCGATTTCTGAGTGCGGCATGTGCCCATATTGCGTGTCCATCGCGACTGCGAACCTTGAATGCCATCAAGGCTGAACCGTCCGTCAGATTGGCGCCGAGCCAATCCCATCCGACCGCGTCGGCATCGAGCAGCGTGCTGGACCATTCGTGATCGAGCCACGCGGCGCCGGTAACGGCCGTTTCGCCCGTCGATTTGCTGCCTGCCGCGACCGGTCGAACTACGCTGCCAGTCACGCGCAATTGCGGCTCGCTGTAGTAATAGCTCGCCTGTTCGGGCCGTGGACCCTTGAGCGAGTAGCCGCGTTTGCCCTGGACCAAAGGAGCTTGTGTCGGTGTCAGCGCGAGGTGCAGCGCGAATCCGTTCGCGTCCACTGTAACGTCGTAGTGGCCGTCGCCGGCCCGGACGATTTTCCATGCATCGAGTTTGACGTCAGTATTGTCCGGCTTCGCGTACGCCAGCCCGAAGCCTTGGCGGGCAATGCGCTGATCGTGCGTCAGATGACCAGCCGCAGGATCGCTTAACGCGGCATGGGCAATGATCAATTGCGACGGTGCGAACGCACTCGGGTCCGCTGCGTCGTGACCGGTTGCCGAGCGAAAGAATGTGATCTGGAAACCGAGGGGGTGATTGTCCGGTGTAGTGAGCCAGCCTGTTGCGTACCACCATTCGGTGCGAAAAGCCGCGTGTGCGCCGGTGTCCTGCGGAAAGACGACCGGATGGTCCGGCGTGACCGCTGCGAACTCGGGTGTCGCAGCGACCGCGGATGCAGTAGCGATCAAACCCAAGCAAAGCAACGCCGCATGAATCGCTGCGCTCAGCCTTCGTGCACTTGCCAGGTGCGGCGGCGCAGCCGATGACCGGCCTGGAACGCTGTGCGCCAGGCGGACGCGACCAGTTCGATAAGAGCACGCAGTCACTCGACACGTCACTTGATACATCGCTCGATACGCCGATCCATACGTCGCTCCATACGCCGCGTCATACATCGATTCCCGCACCATCTCACGCGACAACCTGCCCATCACCAATCCTCCTTCACCGCCCGCACCGCATCCACCGACACCGCGCCTCGTCCCGCAATCACCGCCGTCGAACACGACGAAGCCAGCATCACCAACGCAACCGTGCCGAGTACGGTCCATGGAACGTGCAGTGACATGCTCCAATGAAACGACTGCGGATTGACGACGAACACCAGGATCAAACTGATCGCGAATCCAAGAACGAAGCCCATCGCGATGCCGCAAGCGGTGAGCATCCCACCTTCGAGCGCAAGGATCGCGAGAACCTGCGAGCGGGTCACGCCCACATGCCGCAGCATGCCGAACTCACGGGCCCGCGCGAGTGTCTGCGCGGAAAACGTCGCCGCGACGCCGAACAGGCCGATCACAATCGCGACCCCCTCGAGAAGATAAGTGACGGCAAAACTTCGATCGAAAATGACCAGCGTACGCGCGCGGATTTCGCCCGGTTGCGACAGGTTCAGCGATGCACTGAAGGGCAGCGCACGCAGGCCGGCCATCACGCGTTCTACGCTCGTTCCCGGTTGAACGGTGACGGCCACATCCGTCGCGCCTGTGTCGGCGGTTAGGCGCCGGTAATCCGGAAGCCGTATCTGAATCGCGCCTGTCTGCCGCACGTAGTCACGCCATACGCCGGCTACAACGAACACGTGACCGCGCTCGCCGAGCGGCAACTGCACGCGTTGACCGAGCTTATATCCGTACAGATCGACCATTGCTTCGGATACCCAAACAGGTGTCTCGCCCTCATGGAATGCGGAAGGCGGCAGTACCGCCCCGGTCATCTGCAGATTTACACCTGGATCGGCAGCGTCGATTTCACGGGCGAGTACGGCGATGTCCGGCCGTGCAGGGGCGAGCGTGAGATGCGAGGTGCGGGCAAACGCCGCAGTCTTGATGCCGGGCACGGTGCTCAGCAGAGTCTGTTCGTCGGGGCGCAAGCCACCGGTGTCGCCGTTCGGCGCCACGCGAACGTACAGATCGGCCGAGAGCAGGTGGCCCAACCAGTCTTCGACAGAAACACGGAAGCTGGCCACCATGATCGCCATTGCGACGATCAGCGCGAAGCTCGACAGCACGCCGCCCATCGCGATCGATGCATGGCCCGGCGCATTCGCGAGACGCGCCAATGCCAACGTGCTCGCCGCGCCGGCCTGCCGCCGCGCGCCGAGAGCACGGCTTGCGGCGCCAAAGATCAAAGCGGTCACGCGCGGCATCAGCGCAATCCCGCCGACCAGCAACAGCGCGACAGCCAGATAGCCACCGACAGGCGCATCGAACAACGGCGGCACCTGCGTGAGCAAGGCGGCAACCAGCAGACATGTCAACGCGGGCCACGGCGTAGCGAGTCGCGCCAGTGCGCCTTCCTCGGCGCCGGCTTTGAGCGCTGCTGCCGGTCGCGCACGTGCCGCCTCCAATGCAGGGGCAAGACTGCCTAATACCGACACGGCGATGCCAAGCGTCAGAAATAGTGCGGTCGCGATCGGTTCGACACCGACGTGCGGTTGCACGCCAGGAAAATAGCCGCCGCCCAGATCGCTGCCGAAAAAGCGCAACGCACCGCTCGCCATCGCATAGCCGAGCGCGAGTCCGGATAGCGAACCGAGCAGGCCGAGCAGCGCGCCTTCCATCAGGATCTGGCGCAACAACTGGCCGCGCGTCAGTCCAAGCACGCGCAACATCGCGAACTGTGCACGGCGCCGCACGACGCCCAGTGCCTGCGTCGAAAACACGAGAAACGCGCCGGTGAAAAGCGCCACCAGCGCGAGCACGTTCATATTGATCCGATAAGCGCGCGACAGACGATCGGTGCGGCTTTCGGCGTCGCGCGTCTCGGAGATCACCCACCGCCCGCCAAGCCGCGCTTGCAGATCACGCTTGAAGCGTTCGCGATCGACGCCCCGTTCAAGTTGCACGTCGATGCGCGACAGCTTGCCCACCTTGCCGAATTTCCACTGAGCGGCGGCAATATCCATCACCGCGAGCCGCTGACCCGGCCGCGTTCTCACGAGACCGCCGGCCACACGAAAGTGCACGATCGACGTGCCGCTTTGCAGTGCCACGTCATCGCCGATCTTCACGTTCAACCATTGTTGCGCCGCCGCCGAGAGAAACACCGTATCGGCCGCGAGCGTATCGAACGGCCGATCCGTTGACGGCACCCCAATCAGATCAGGCGCAATGCGGCTTGCCTTGAAGACGTCGACGCCGAGCACGGGTAGTGCGGCGCTCTGATCCGGCACGGTGACATCGAGCGCGAGTACGGGACTCGCCAGCGCCACGCCAGACTCAGTCGACAAACGCGGATAGATGGATTCGTCGAATAAAGGTTGCGCACCGCGCACCTGCAGATCGGCCTCGCCCGACAGACTGCGCGCCGCCGCCGAGAATTCATTGAAGGCCGCGCTGTTGATCAATTGAACGGCATAGCCAAGCGCGACGCCGAGCGCGATCGTTGCGATCGCAACCAGTGCGCGTCCACGGTGACTGCGCCACTCTGCGCCCAACAGCCAACGCGCGAGCATGCGATGACCTCGCATACGCTGCAGCGGCCGTGGGTCAGCGTGCATCATCGGCTGAACGCGCAGCGGATCGAGCGTCGGGTGGCGAGCCGGAAAAGGCGGTGCGTCCGGACGATGCGTGCAAACCGCCGTCGCTCAGAATCAGGATACGGTCTGCCACTGCCGCGGCTGCCTCCGAATGCGTGACCATGATGGTGGCCGCGCCGGTTGCCTTGCTTTGCGTGCGGAACAAGCCGAGTACCTCGTGTGCGGTATCGGGATCGAGGTTGCCGGTGGGTTCGTCGGCGAGAATCAGTTTCGGACGATGCACGAGCGCCCGCGCTATGGCGACGCGTTGCAACTCGCCGCCCGACAACTGCCGCGGAAAATCATCGCCACGGCCGCTCAAGCCGACGGCCGCGAGCATATCGAGCGCGCCGGCCGTGGGCAGCTCGTTTAGCAGCAGCGGCAGAGCGACATTCTGCGCAAGTGTCAGATGAGGCAGTACGTGAAACGCCTGGAACACGAAGCCCAGTTTCTGGCGGCGCAACCGCGTTGCCGCGTTGTCATCCAGACGCGAGACTGCGCTGCCGTCGATGATCACGTCGCCGCTATCCGCGCTGTCGAGCCCTGCAATGAGATTCAGCAGCGTCGATTTGCCGACGCCGGAGTCACCCATGATCGCGACGAATTCACCCGGCGCGAGCGTGAAATCGAGGTGCGCCAGCACGATGCGGCCGGCGCCGTAGGCCTTGCCAAGCCCACGGCATTCGAGCGCGGGAACGACACCTTCATCACGAAGCAGCATGCGGTATCCAATAAGTCTGGCCGGTGAGGGCGGCGTCCAATCGTGCGAAGAACTACCGTGCTACGCACGAGCGCCGGCCCCTGAACCGCCGAAGTATATTCGGGTTCTGTAAGGCTCGCAGGCGAGCGCCGCCATCGCCCGATACCTGTCTGACAATGGGAAGGCAGGTAGATCGACAGGGTCTTTTCGGGCTCGCGCCGACACTTCTTTAGAGTGCCGGATCAAAAAAAATTTCTGCTCGTGGATACGCTAAATTTTCGCCTGCGGCTCGAAATCGGCTTTGATGGCGCGTCGTGCACCAGAATGATTTATTTCGGTGCGATCGTCGCGTCGAAGCGGTTGTGCAAGAGTGGCTAATCGCCCGCCAACTGCCTTCTTCTACATGTAAAAGGCATGGTGTATACCCTGACGAAATTGCTTTGTGCGTCTGCACATTTTTTGGCGTTTCGCAAGAGCAGGCGTGGCAACAACGCATTACCAAGGGCTTTGCAGCGTTGTTGCGCTGCAAAAGTATTCTTATCTTGGTAATCTCCCACCTTGGTCATTCGACTGCGGGTAAACGTGAGGCAGGCAGCACCGCTTCGACGTCAATTTCAGCGAAATCCAACCTACATTTCCATTTCAATGCTTTCGTTTTCGAAGGCATTGATGCGGCGTTTTGTATTTCAAGTTTTCAACAGAACACATGCCATTGCCTCCGCTTCTTAGCCTACTCATCTGGATCCCTATTGTCGCCGGCCTCGTGGTTTTGCGTGCCGGATCGGACGCGGCGCGTAGCCGCACGCGATGGCTCGCGTTGATCGGCGCGATAGCGGGCTTCCTGCCGGTGATTCCGCTCGTGTCGAATTTCCGCAACGACGTGACGTCGATGCAGTTCGTCGAGAACGTCCGCTGGTCACCTACGTTCGATATTGCATGGCATGTGGGGGTGGATGGGATTTCGCTGTGGCTCGTCGCGTTGACCGCGCTGACCACGATCATCATCGTGGTCGCCTCGTGGGAGTCGATCACCGAGCGCACCGCGCAATACTTCGGCGCGTTCCTGATGCTGTCGGGTTTCATGCAGGGCGTGTTCACGTCGATGGACGGCATGCTGTTCTTCATCTCGTTCGAGGCGACGCTGATTCCGTTGTACCTGCTGATCGGGACGTGGGGCAATTCGAACCGCTCGTATGCCGCGGTGAAGTTCTTCTTCGTCTCGTTCCTCGGCTCGCTGATGATGCTGATGTCGATGCTGTATCTGTATGCGCAGACGCACAGCTTCGACCTCGCGCTGTGGCGCGAAACGCGCCTCGGCACGTGGCCGCAAGTTCTGATCTTCCTCGGCTTCCTTGCGGCGTTCGGTGTGAAGGTGCCGATGTGGCCGCTGCATACGTGGCTTCCTGACGTCCACCTCGACGGCCCGACCGGCGCCGCCGTGATGATCGGCATGCTCAAGCTGGGCGGCTACGGCCTGCTGCGTTTCGCGTTGCCGATCGCCCCGCAGGCCAGCCATTTCTTCGCGCCGATGATGATCACGCTGTCGCTGGTCGCGGTGATCTATTCGAGCCTGCTGGCGCTCGTGCAGACCGACATGCGCCGCCTACTTGCGTATTCGACGATCGCGCACATGGGCCTCGTGACACTCGGCCTGTTTGTCTTCAACCGCATCGGCCAGGCCGGTGCGATCGTGCAGATGCTGTCGTACGGCGTGGTGTCCGGCGCGATGCTGCTGTGCACGGGCATGCTCTTCGACCGCACGAAGACGGCTTCGATCGCTGAATACGGCGGCGTTGCCAACACCATGCCGCGCTTCGCCGCGTTCGTGATGCTGTTCTCGATGGCCAATATCGGCCTGCCGGGCACCTCGGGTTTTGTCGGCGAGTTCATGGTGTTGATGGGCGCGATCCGCTTCAATTTCTGGATCGGCGCCATCGCGGCCTCCACGTTGGTTCTGAGCGCGGCCTATACGCTGTGGATGTACAAGCGCGTGATTTTCGGCGCGATTGCCAATGCACGCGTCGCGAAGCTGCAGGACCTCGGCAAGCGCGAGTTCGTGTTGCTCGGCGCGATGGCTTTGCTGGTGCTGGCCATCGGCATCAATCCGAAGCCTTTCACCGATGCAATCGACCCGTCGGTCGGCACGCTGCTGGCGCAATCGGAACGCAGCCTGCATCCGTCGGACTCCGTTCCGGCTGACGGTGGCGAGCATCTGCAGGCTGCGGCGCCCGCTACTGTCGCGGCACGCACGCCGGGCTGATCGAAACAAGCGTGTGTTGCAAGTGCAGCATCCTTCGCCAGGATGCTGCCGGCGCGAACGCGCTTTTTCGCATCCATACACACGTCCTTTTCGAGCATCCGGCGCAGCGTAACCGTTCAGGTAACACTGCGTTCTAGTGCTTGTTTAAAGGGACTTTTGTGATCCGGTGATTCCGCCGGTACTTTGCAATAGCGCATTGCGAACCCTCACGCGCGCATAGGTATGCGGCAACATGTCACACGGTGTTGCGCTGCAATAGATCGTTGCGAAAACGAGTGTTTATATCCCCTTGACGACCCCCTATTATGCGATCGCTTACTAAGGGAGAGCGGTCGAATGACGTTCGTTGAAGTCGTGGAAGAAAGGCAATGGATATGAAAGGAAAGACGCTGCGAGGGTCGACAGGTTTCCTTTCCGCCGGCCTCGTGTTGTTGCTCTCGGGTTGCAGCAACCTCGATATTTTGAATCCGAAGGGGAGTGTGGGTCTGGCGGAACGTGAGCTGATTGCCACGTCGGTCTGGGCCATGCTGATCGTGGTCGTTCCGGTTATCGCGCTCACGCTGCTGTTCGCATGGCGCTATCGCGCGTCGAACCGGAATGCCGAATACAAGCCGGGCTGGGTGCATTCCACTGGCATCGAAATCGCCATCTGGACGATTCCAACGCTGATCATTCTGTTCCTCGCCGTGCTGACGTGGAAGAGCACGCACGAGCTCGATCCGTATAAGCCGCTCGAATCGCAGGTCAAGCCGATCAACGTCGAAGTCGTCGCACTCGACTGGAAGTGGCTCTTCATCTATCCCGACCTCGGCATTGCATCGGTGAACCAACTGGCGTTCCCGGTCGGCACGCCGGTGAACTTCCTCATCACGTCCGACACGGTGATGAACTCCTTCTTCATTCCGCAACTCGGCGGCCAGATCTACGCGATGGCAGGTATGCAAACGCGTCTGCATCTGATCGCCGACGAGGCCGGCAACTACGCAGGCACCGCGGCGAACTTCAGCGGCAAGGGTTTCTCGGACATGAAGTTCCGCGCGCTCGCCACGTCGCCCGACGAGTTCAACGCGTGGGTCACCAAGGTACGCGCCTCGTCCGACCGTCTCGACATGGACCGCTATCACGCGATGTCGGCGCCTACGGAGAAGGAGCCGGTGCGCTACTTCTCGTCGGTCGATCCGAAGCTCTTTCACAACATCATTGCCCGATACAACAACGGTAACGTCCTCGACAACATGAACGACGCCAACTGTGCGCCTAAGGGTAAGGGGTAACGCATGTTCGGAAAACTTACGCTCGATGCGATTCCGTACCACGAGCCAATCATCGTGGGCGCAGGCATCTTCATGGCGCTCGTCGGGTTGGCCGTGCTCGGCACGGTCACCTATCTCGGCAAATGGCGCTACCTGTGGACGGAATGGCTGACCTCCGTCGACCATAAAAAGCTCGGCATCATGTACATCATCGTGGCGATGATCATGCTGCTGCGCGGCTTCTCGGACGCGATCATGATGCGTCTGCAACAGGCGCTCGGCTATATGAGCCCTGGCTATCTGCCGCCGCATCACTACGACCAGGTGTTCACCGCACACGGCGTCATCATGATTTTTTTCATGGCGATGGCGTTCATGATCGGCCTGATGAACCTGATCGTGCCGCTGCAGATCGGCGCGCGCGACGTCGCGTTCCCCTTCATCAACTCGTTGAGCTTCTGGATGACCGCGGTCAGTGCGATTCTGATCAACGTGTCGCTGGTGATCGGTGAATTCGCACAAACGGGCTGGCTGGCTTATCCGCCGCTATCGGAATTGCAGTTCAGTCCGGGTGTCGGGGTCGACTACTACCTGTGGAGTTTGCAGTTGTCCGGTATCGGCACCTTGCTCACCGGCGTGAACTTCTTTGCGACGATCGTGAAGATGCGCGCCCCGGGCATGACCTGGATGAAGATGCCGGTGTTCACGTGGACCGCGCTCTGCACCAACGTGCTGATCATGGCCTCGTTCCCGATCCTGACCGTGACGCTCGCGCTGCTCGGTCTGGACCGTTACCTCGGCATGCACTTCTTCACGAACGACGGCGGCGGCAACGCCATGCTGTACCTGAACCTGATCTGGGCATGGGGTCACCCGGAGGTGTACATCCTGATCCTGCCGGCGTTCGGTATTTTCTCGGAAGTCGTGGCCACCTTCGCCAAGAAGCCGCTGTTCGGCTACAAGACGATGGTGTGGGCGACCTGCGCGATCATGGTGCTGTCGTTCCTCGTGTGGCTGCACCACTTCTTCACGATGGGTTCGGGCGCTGACGTCAACGCGTTCTTCGGCATTGCGACGATGGTGATTGCGATTCCGACCGGCGTGAAGGTGTTCAACTGGCTGTTCACGATCTACAAGGGCCGCCTGGAATTCACCACGCCCGTGCTGTGGACGATCGGTTTCATGATCACGTTCACGATCGGCGGGATGACCGGCGTGATGATGGCGATCCCGGGCGCGGACTTCGTGCTGCACAACAGCCTGTTCCTGATCGCTCACTTCCACAACGTGATCATCGGTGGCGTGCTGTTCGGTTATCTGGCCGGTTTCAACTACTGGTTCCCGAAAGCGTTCGGTTTCAAGCTGAACGAGAAACTCGGCAAGGCTGCGTTCTGGTTCTGGCTGGTCGGCTTCTACGTCGCCTTCATGCCGCTGTACGTGCTCGGCTTCATGGGCATGACGCGTCGTCTGAACCATTACGACAATCCGGCATGGCATCCATGGCTGATCCTCGCTGCGTTCGGCGCAGGGCTGATCGCCATCGGTATTGCCTGCCAGTTGGCGCAGTTGTACGTCAGTATCCGCGACCGCAATCTGCCGGAAAATCGCGACGTCTCGGGCGATCCGTGGGATGGTCATACGCTGGAATGGGCGATGAGCTCGCCGCCGCCGGTGTACAACTTCGCGCTCATCCCGACGGTGCGCAAGCTGGACGCGTTCACCGATATGAAGTCGCGTAAAACGCAGCAAAAAGAGCCGGTGTATCGCGACATTCATATGCCGTCGAATACGTCAGCGGGTCTGCTGGTTGGCCTGTTTTCGCTGGCGCTCGGTTTCGCCGGTGTGTGGCACATCTGGTGGCTTGCGATCGTCGGCCTGGTCGGCGCGATCGGCACGGTGATCGTCTATAGCTTCCAGGACAACGACGGCTATTACATCCCGGCCGACACGGTCGCGTTGATTGAAGAAAAACGCGCCGGCGCTGGTGCCCACATTGCGGTAGAGGTGGACTGATGCTACAGAAGACTATTGCGGTTCAGCCGCATCTCGCGCCGGACCATGTGCCGTCGCAATCGGTATTCGGTTTCTGGCTGTACCTGATGACCGACTGCATCATCTTTGCCGCGCTCTTTGCCGTATTCGCGGTGATGGGCCACCAGTTCGCGGGTGGCCCGACCGGCAAGGATCTGTTCGAGATCCCAGGCGTCGCGCTTGAAACCTCGATGCTGCTGCTGAGCAGTATCACGTACGGCTTCGCGATGCTGGGCGCGCACAAGAACAGGAAGAGCGTGCTGCTCTTCTGGCTCGGCGTGACGTTCCTGCTGGGTCTCGCGTTCCTCGTGCTGGAAATGCGCGAGTTCTCGCACCTGATCGCAGAGGGTGCGGGTCCGAGCCGCAGCGCGTTCCTGTCGTCGTTCTTTACGCTGGTCGGCACGCACGGTTTGCACGTGACGTGTGGCCTGATCTGGATGGTGGTGCTCGCCGTGCAGGTGATGCGTCATCGCGATCTGACCGAACGCGACATGATTCGCCTGACGTGCCTGAGCCTGTTCTGGCACTTTCTGGACGTCGTGTGGATTGGCGTCTTCACCTTTGTCTATCTTGCGAGCGTGATCTAAATGGACCATAGCCATCACTCACACCTGGCACACCCGGACGAAGGACACGGGGGGGAAAGTCACGGCAGCTTCGGCAGCTATACGGTGGGTTTCATTCTCTCCGTCATCCTGACTGCCGCGGCTTTCGGTCTCGTCCTCAACGGGACGTTGACCGGCGAGAACGCTCTGCTTGCGATCGCAGGCCTCGCGTTCGTGCAGATCGTCGTGCATCTGATTTTCTTCCTGCACATGAACGCGTCGTCGGCACAGCGCTGGAACGTCATGGCGTTCGGCTTTACGGTGCTCACGGCCGTGATTCTGATCGTCGGGTCATTGTGGATCATGCATAACGTCAGCATGCACATGATGTCCCGCTAGGCGGAAAACGCCGTAGGTCGAGAAGAAGCCCCGCAAGGTGAAAACCTTGCGGGGCTTCTTCATGCATTCCGAAGGCGCACGATTCGGACACCGCGCCGCGATTCAGGATTGACCGGCCTCGAAACACACGTTAGCATCGTTTCCATGATCGCTTCTATCCATTCCCGTTCGCATTCTTTGCACGCATGCTGTTGCAGCCTGCCAAGGGGAGCGTGCGTCTAGCGAGTCGATCTGACCACGTCCGCGTCCCTGAGGCCACCCGTCACAAGACCGGTGGTTTTTTTGTTTCTTACACGCTCAACACCACAGGAATTCACATGCCACTCGTCCTGTACGACACCTGGTCGCGCGCCTTACGCGCTTTCACGCCGATTCAAGCGGACCATGTGGGCCTGTATTGCTGCGGCCCGACCGTGTACGACCACGCGCATATCGGCAACCTTCGAACCTACGTGTTCGAAGACGTGCTGCGACGCGTGCTGACATTGAACGGCTACGCCGTGCGGCACGTCGTCAATATCACCGACGTCGGTCATCTGGTTTCCGATGCCGACGAAGGCGAAGACAAAATGGAGAAGGGCAGCAGGCGGACCGGCGAATCGGCGTGGGCGATCGCCGAGCGATATACCGAAGCCTTCATGAACGACTGGCGCGCGTTGAACCTGCTCGAACCTGCCCTGTGGTGCCGCGCGACTGATCACATCGCCGAGCAGATCGACTTCATTGCCGAACTCGAACGCAAAGGCTATACGTACCGCACGGTCGACGGCGTCTACTTCGACACGAGCAAGTCAGTATGACTCCCGTGGCAGCAAGGCTGGCCGCCGTGGGGAAGTGAAGCGCGGGTTAGCATGCTGCCAGAGCCGCAAGAGTGTGGCCGGAGCCACCACTCAACGGTTTGTTTCCGGCACGGAGGCCAGCATGAACCAGGATAGCACGTTGTACGTTGGGCTGGATGTTCACAAGGACTCGATCACGGTTGCCTACGCGATCGGCCTGGACGACGTGGAACTGCTCGGCAAGACCGGCACGACGCAGATCGAAGTCGATCGCCTGTGCAAGCGGTTGCAGTCGAAAGCCCGCCATGTTTACGTTGTCTATGAGGCCGGCCCTTGTGGTTATGGCCTGCATCGCCGGCTTGTCGGGAAAGGCTTCGATTGTATGGTCTGTGCGCCATCGCTGATTCCGAAAAAGCCCGGCGATCGCGTCAAGACCGACCGGCGTGACGCGATCAAGCTCGTGCGCTCGCTGCGAGCCGGCGATCTGTCCGCAGTGCACGTGCCGACCGTGGAAGACGAGGCGTTTCGCGATCTGGCCAGGGCGTGGTCGTCCGTCCGGGACGATCTGAAGCAAGCACGCCAGCGGCTGAAGTCTTTCCTGCTGTCGCACGGCGTACAGTACTCCGGCCGGGCAAATTGGGGCCCGGCCCACCGGCGCTGGCTGAGTACCCTTTCATTCGACAGTACCTGGCAGCAACTGACGTTCAATGAACACCGGCGTACGATCGAGGACCGGCTGGCGCAATGCGAACGGCTGGAAGTGGCGCTACGGGAAGCCGTCGCTGGCTGGCGGTTCTATCCGGTGGTACTGGCGTTGCAGGCGATGCGCGGCATCCAGTTCACGTCGGCGGTGGGACTGGTGTCCGAACTGGGCGACCTGTCGCGCTTTGAACACCCGCGCCAGTTGATGGCGTGGCTCGGCGTCACGCCGTCGGAGCATTCTTCGGGCGACAAGCGACGTCAGGGCAGTATCACCAAGGCCGGCAACAGTTATGCAAGAAAGCTGCTGGTCGAATCAGCCTGGAGCTACCGACATCCGGCACGTGTAAGCGTTGACATCCAGAGACGGCATGAAGGTATTCCCAAGGCCATTATTGATCGCGCCTGGGATGCGCAACTGCGGCTGTGTCGTCGCTATCGCAAACTGGTGGCGCGAGGCAAGAGCCCCCAGGTTGCAATCATCGCGGTCGCCCGTGAACTGGCCGGCTTCATCTGGGACATTGGCCGGATGGGGATGACCCTGGCGGTACCGCAAAGCGGTCAGCCGGCGTAACGCGTGCAAATAACCACACAAGTGCATGTAACCACCCAACACCCACACACTCCGGAGAGTTTCCTGAAGGCGGCGTAGCCCGGTATTCGAGTAACCCGCGCTCCTGTTTGGCAACGGCATCACGCCGACTTGCGTAGCAAGAAAGCGGCAGGCTCATGACACGGACCTCTGTAATGCGGTATCCAATCCGCGAATATCAGCGTGATCCACCGTCGTTAGATTTGCTGCTACGCCGCCCTCAGGAAATTCAAAAAACGTTTATGAAGAAAAAAACCTGAAAATCGCCCACTTGACACGGGGAGTCATATCAACAGGACGATTACGGCTTTCTCGCACGTCTCGATGTCGCTGGCCTGCAGGCCGGCAAGCGTGTTGCGCTGGGAGAGAAACAGCACGCGACGGATTTCGCGCTGTGGAAATTCAGTCCGCCGGACACCATGCGGCAAATGGAGTGGGAGAGCCCGTGGGGCAGGGGCTTTCCCGGCTGGCATATCGAATGCTCGGCGATGTCGGCAAAATACCTGGGCCCATGGTTCGATATTCATTGCGGCGGAGAGGATCACATCGCCGTGCATCACAGCAATGAAATCGCGCAGACTCAGGCACGGCATGGAACCCGCCTCGCGAACTTCTGGATGCACGGCCATTTCCTCACGCTGGACGCCGGCAAGATGTCGAAATCGGGAGGCGACTTCGTGCGTTTGCAGACGTTGATCGATCGAGGCATCGATCCGCTCGCCTATCGCTACTTATGCCTCGGCGCGCATTACCGGAGCACGCTGCGCTTCAATCTCGACGCGCTCGATGCCGCGCAATCCGCGTTGGACCGTTTGCGTCGAGCTTATGTGCAATGGCCGGAAGGAGGCACGCCCGATGCAAATAGCGTCGAACGTTTCAAGGCTGAGGTCGATCAGGATCTGAATCTGCCGCGCGCGCTTGCTGTTCTGTGGGATGTGGTGAGAAGCGATCTCCCGGCGGCGACGCGCCGTGCGACGGTCGATCGATTCGACGCCGTGCTCGGACTTCGGCTTGCCGACTGGAAGGAAGAAGTGCCTGATATTCCCGCCGATATCGCGCTTCTCTTCGATGAGCGTGAAAAGGCCCGCGCGGCTAGGGACTGGAATGAGGCTGATCGACTGCGTGAGCGATTAGGAGCCGAGGGCTGGATAGTGGAAGACGGTCCGGGTGGGCAGGTGCTGCGTCCGCGCGAGACAGCGAAGTAACGATATCCCGGCGTGGCGGCACTCAGGCTTTTTCAGGCCGGGCGGCTGCCGTGCCCGCATAGCCGACGGCGCATCGCCAGAATTGAACGTCGATCTGTGCGTGCAAAGCGGGGCCATGAAAGTAGACGGGCCGCCATGCTGGCCCGTCTATCTTCATGCGGTTTCTTGCGTGGCCTAAAGCGGCACCACCACCGGCTCAGAGTGGCAAGGCGGCTTGCCGTATGGAAAATGGACAGGCCCACAACCCCAATGGATCGGCGGACACTCCCAGCCACGCCGAACGACGACAGGTGGCATCATTCCGCCGGGGCAAGCCGGCGGCGCTTCTCGCGTGAGGCAGGCGATGCCGCCGCGGACGGATTGCGAAGCCGAGCGATCGAGTTCGTCGACGCAGGGCAGGTCTTTGAGGACTAGCGCTTTCATGGTGGATCTCCGGCAAGGTTGGATTGGCAGTGAGCCCGGGTAGCGCCGCGCTCATTGGTTCCCATTGCACACACCATGCCATCCACCGCAACGCCGCATGCCGCCCACATCCGCCGGTCTCGCGAGCGCAAGATGGTTGAGATACACCGACTCGTGACGCTACGATGTTGGCGCACTACCAACAGCTACGGTCGGTATGGCGAACGAGACCGACCGTCTCGCGGTCGGATATCGCGTGCCGATCGATCCCGCCTTCGAGTAACGTCGTCGAGTAAGGGCGCGCGCCCTCAACCCTGCACACCGCGCCATCCGGCGAGCAGCGCGGGCAAGTCGGCCATGTCCCGAAAGACGTGAACCGCGCCCGCGCCATGCAAGGCCGTGGCGCTGCTGTGGCTCAGTTCTTTCGGACAATAGCCGAACACGGTGGCACCGGCGGCCACGCCTGCAGTCACGCCCGTGACGGTATCGTCAACTACTGCGCAACGTTGCGGTGCTACGCCCAGGCTGGCGGCCGCGGCGAGATAGACATCGGGATACGGCTTGTTGCGCGGTGTTTCGTGACCGCTGGAGATGCGCCCTTCAAAGCAGTCGAGAATGCCGGCCTTCACCAGTTGCAATTCCACTTTGATGCGATCGGCGCCGGACGCGACAGCAATGCGTCCGTTGAGCGACGCGTAAAGCGCGCGCACTGCCGACGCCGCGCCATCGATCGCCACCAGCTCGCGATCGAGCGCCTCATTGCGGCGCGCACGAAATTGCATGAGCCAATCCGTCGTAATCGCGAAGCCGGTGCGCGCTTCGATGAGTGCGGCTTCATCCCTGACGGCCTTGCCGACAAAAATTTGCATCGCCTCTTCAACGCTCAATTGCCAGCCTAACTCGCCGAGCATCTCGGTCAGCACGCGGTTGGTGATGGGTTCGGAGTCGACGAGCACGCCGTCGCAGTCGAAGAGTACGGCGTCGAAAGGGAAATCGGCCATCGGGCAGGGTATGGATAGAGGTCGCGGAACCGGCAAGGATACCTCACCGGCTCGCGCGACGCTGCGCAACGGCCCTGGTGGGAATCAGGACCCTGCAGCCTTGTACCCGTCACTCAGCGTTTTCATAAACGCGATGATGTCCTGAATATCCTGATCCGTCATGGCCGGCTGATCCCCGAACTTGCGATCGAACGGCGCATCGGCAACGTCGACATTGGCGTGATACTGGGCCGGCAGATCGTTGTACTTCTGTACCTTGCCCGAAGCATCGCGCGGATAGATCTTCTCAGGCGCCGTGTTGCGCAAGTTGTAGAAGTCCATGACTTGCTTGAGGTCGTGATACACGCCGTTGTGGAAGAACACCTTGCGCTCGGCAGCATTGCGCAGGGTCGGCGTCAGGAACATCCCGCAGTACTGCGTCTCCTTCGTCATGTCGTCGCGGAATGGCCCGCACACGCCCATATCGAAGAACTTCGGATCCTTGTTCGCTGGAATGGCCGGATTCCGCGGCACGCCAAGCGCCTCGTACTGAGTGTCGGTAAACACGGGCGGCAAGCCATCCTTGCTAGGCTGACTCAAATGGCAGCCCGCACAATTAGCCTTGTCCTTATCGTTGAACAACTGCAAGCCGTGCAATTCAGCATGGGTCAGCCGCGCTTTACCTTCGAGCCAGTAATCGTACTTGCTGGTAAAGGCATGGAACGACTGATCCTCGGTCTGATACCGTCCCACCGCGAACATGGCTTCCGAGATCAGCAGGCTCGGATTATTGACGACGCCCGGCCCGAAGATCTGTTTGAACTGTTCCAGATATCTGGTTTGCAGCAGCTTGCGCGCGACATCCTCTTGCGTCGCGTTGGCCATCTCCACTGGATTCATCAGCGGACCGATCGCCTGGATTTGCAGCGTATCGGCGCGGCCGTCCCAGAACAGTCCGCCTTGCGGTACCATCGCCGGGGCGGCGGGCGCGGCAAGCGCCGTCTTCTGTGCGCGCTGCACGCCGGCGGCCTGTGTCGCCAGTTGGGTCATATCGACGGGCACGTCGGTATCGCCCTGATCCGGCCCGATGCTGAACGGCGCCTGGCGGTACAGATACGTCAGCGACGGCGGCGGCCGGTAGCCGGCCTGATCCATGTGCGCGCCGCCGAGTTGGACCGGGAACGCGTTATCCGGCGCATATGAATGCTGTGGCGAGTGGCATGACGCACACGATTGCATACCCGATGCCGACAACGTCTGGTCGAAGAAAATCTGTTTGCCGAGCAGCGCAACCGCGCTCAGCGGCGCGTCTTGCGGACGCATCAAATGAATCGGATGAGGATTCGCGCCGGTGATTTCCTCGACGATCGAGCCAACTGCGGGCGGCATCCGTTCCGGGTAGACGAGCGCGTACGCGCAAACCACGACGAGCGCGAGCACGATGCCGGCGGCGCTCCACGCAAGCAGCCTGAGCCAGGCGCGACGGGTAATGACGGGACCCGGCTCACCGCCGGCAGGCAAATGCGGGGGCAGCAGGGCGTCTGAAGGATGATTCATGGCGGTAGTGACAAGTAACTCGATCGGGTGCGATCAAAAAGCAAATCGAGCCAGCACGTTTGCACTGGCTCGACGCCCAACTACAGCTTGATGTGTTTCGTGCTCTTCTTCGCGCGGCGCTTGGTGTCGTCATGCACGAGCAGCGCTCGTACATGACTTGACGGCAGGTGCACCGGAAGGGCAGTCCGCACGTTTGCGGGTCAGCTAGCCGGCGGCGCCGACAGTTTCGTACCCAGGTTCTCGTCCAGATACACCGTCGGATTGTTGCCCGAGCCCGAGAAGTTGAACATGTTCATGATGCTGCCCGCCGTGGCATCGAACGAACCGTTGCCAAGGCGTTGACCGCCGAGCCAGTTGTCCTCGATGAACTTGACCACGGACGCCTGGGTGATCGGCGTATCGTCGACGAAGTTGACCTTCGCCCACGGCGACACCACGATAAACGGCGTGCGCGTACCCGGGCCGCAACGGCCGTTCACCGCACCGCCATTCACACCCTGCGGTTGAACCGCGCCTGTTGCCGTGCACTGGCCCGTGCCGCTCAGGTTGTCGGTGCCGGCGATCGTTGCGCCGCCCGCGGATTGCGCCGTGGTCGAATCGAACGACGAGCTCGTCGGTGCCATGTAGCGGTGATCGTACCAACCGTCCGAATCGTCGTAGGCGATGATCACGGCGGTGTTCTTCCAGTCAGGCTGTTGCTGCAGGAAGTTGATCACCTTCGTGACGAAAGCCTGTTCGTCGATCGGGTCCGAGTTGCCCGGGTGACCGTCGCCGACTGCCGGCGCCTTCAGGAAGCTCACCGACGGATAGTTGCCCGCCTTCACCGCGGCGAAGAAGTCGTCGGTGTCGTACTGGTGGTGAACCGGCGTTGCCGTGTTGTCGAGCGGATCGGTCGCGCCGATCAGTGCCGTCGAAGTCGGACGTGTGTGCTTGAGGTTGGCCGTGCTGGCGTAGTACTGGAACCACGCGTGATGTTGCACGTAGTCGACCTTGGTCGCGTTCAGCACTTGCGAGAACGTCGAGCGTGCGCAACCGGTCGTGCCGTTGGCATTGGTGGTCGTCAGATTGAAGCCGCCCATGAAGCCGCCCCACGTCAGGCCCTTCGCGTTGAGCAGGTCGCCGATGTTCTTCGATGTCATCGCACCCGTCACCGCGCTGCCTGCCGCGATCGTGCAGACGTCACCGGTCGGGTCCAGGTCGCCGACCATCGTGAAGCCGCCGGCCGAGTCAGGAATCGCGTTGGCCGAGGTTCCGCCCGTCACCACGACACCGTTATTCTGGCCCGAAATGACTTCGAGTGCGCCAGGCGTCGACGGACCGTACGTGTCCGTGTACGCGTTCTGGTTCATCGCGAAGTTCTGCGCGTAGTTCCACATTGCCGTGACCGTGTTGCCGTCGAAGTAACCGAGCACCTGGCCCTTCGTGGCGAACGCGCCGGTGCTGCCGGCAATGGTCGAACCCGACGCCGTGAACAGCGGGAACGAGTCCATCGCGCCGTTGTTATACGCGAGCTGTTCCGCGGCATACGCGTGGTTCTGGCTCGACGTATTGGCTTGCGAACGATCGAGACGGAACGGCAGCAGGTCGGCGGCCGGCAGGCCGAGACCCGCGATCGTCACCGCGCCGACCGTGCGGCCTGCCGTGTTCGGTGAGGTCGACAGCGCGTTCGGGTTCGCTGCGATCAGGTTGTTGGTGCTGAGGTTGTTGACCGACGGCGTGCCTGCGGCCGCACTGAATTGCGGCTCGCCGACCGGGTTGTTGGCTTGCGGGTAGGTTGCGAAGTAGTGGTCGAACGAGACGTTCTCGCCGAAGATCACCACCACGTGTTTGATCGGCGTGGCCGTCGTGACGGCATCCTGCGCCGACACCGAGACTACCGGCGTCGATGCAGCCGCCGGCGTGGACGCCGTCGAGTTCACGCTATTGTTGCCGCAAGCTGCGAGCGCAAGCATCGCGGCAAACGGGATGGGTAAGAGGGTTCTACGGAACATGTGACTGGCTCCAGATTCGACTTCGCCGTTCAGCGTTTCCAGTAATGCACGTGTGGATGTTCGCTGGGGATATTGTTAGAAATACAGCTAAGGTGTCTTACCGCTAGAAACTGGGCGCATTGAAACACCCGCTGATTAAGATTTGAGGGCGCGAACATTACGTCACCTATCGGCTGCCATTCATTTCAATAACGCTTGCTGTCGTTCCGCTTGCGCGGGGCCGAGGTGTAAAGGCTGTTCTGGCCTCCACGATTCGCATGCTTGCGCGCGATTCTTTCAATGACAATCAAAGCGACGGATTTTTCGGGCTACTGCGTTCAAGAAGAAACGCAGCCGCTTCTGGCTTCAGTTCTTATGGGAGAAACCAACATGACATCGACCAAACCGGTCCGCCTTCTGACTTCCGTGCTCGCTGCAGCGATTACGTGCGCTGCCGCACTGACGGCTGCGCCGGCTTTCGCGCAGGCGGTGATCGTCGCGCCGATGGCGCCGCCGCCGCCGCGCGTCGAAGTGATGCCGGCGCCGCGTGCCGGCTACGTCTGGGATCAGGGCCGCTGGCGTTGGGACCACGGCCGTTATGTGTGGGTGCCGGGCCACTGGCAGCCGGTGCGCGTCGGCTATCGCTGGGTGCCGGGGCATTGGGTGCAGCGCGGACCTAACTGGCGCTGGGTCGAAGGCCATTGGGCCTGAACGTTGAGCACCGTGGTGCTCTTACGCGCGCTGTGGAGTCGCATGCCTTGAGCGAACGGGATCCCGATGCGGAATTGCTCGAGGGGGTGGCCCGGCAAGACCCGGCCGCCGTCCGCTCGCTCGTCGCGCGCAAGCTGCCGCGTCTGCTCGCACTCGCCACGCGCATGCTGGGGGACCGCATGGAAGCGGAAGACGTGGCGCAGGAGGTCTTCGTGCGGATCTGGAAACAGGCTTCGCGCTGGCGGGAAGGCGAGGCGAAGGTCGATACGTGGGTCCATCGTGTCGCGCTCAATCTTTGCTATGACCGTCTGCGCGGCCGCCGCGAAGTCCCGCAAGACGACATGCCCGACGAGATCGACCCCGCCGCGTTGCCCGACGCCGCGCTTGAAGCGCGCGCCCAGGACAAGCGCGTTCGCGAGGCGCTTGCCGCATTGCCGGCACGACAGCGCGAGGCGCTGGTGCTGAATTACTACCAGGAGATGTCGAACATCGACGCTGCCGCCCTGATGGGCATCACGGTCGATGCGCTGGAAAGTCTGCTGGCACGTGCGCGCCGCAATCTGCGCGCCCAACTGGCCGGCAGCGGCCTTAGCAAGGACAAATCATGACGCCCGAAAGATTCCATCAGATCGTCGAAGCCTACGGCGCCGATCCGCGCCGCTGGCCGCAACACGAACGCGCGGCGGCAGAGGCCTGGGCCGCGGCGCATCGTGCCGAGGCCGACGCGTTGCTGGCGGACGCGGCCGGCCTCGATGCATGGCTGGCCGCCGACAAGGTCGATCCGCCTGGCGCGGCATTGCAGCAGCGCATCATCGGCAGCGCACCGGTGCGGCGGCCGAGCGCACCACGCCGGAAATTGTGGTGGTCGGGTGCGGCGGTGGCAGGCGTCGGCGTGCTGGGCGGAGTGGCCGGCGCCTTCGCGGTCTCGTTCTTTGTGTTGACGGGGACGGTTCCGCAAATGCACGAGTCCTCTTATTTAACTTCGAGTTTCGGTGGTTCGTCCGCCGATTGGAGCGGCGAATGAACGGCCGGTCATGGAAAATCGTGCTGGTGGCTTCGCTGGTGCTCAACGTGTTTCTGCTGGGCGCGATTGTCGGGGGTGCTTATCAATGGTTTGCGGCGCATGGCGCGACTACCACGGTGCTGGCGCAGCAGCGCACGGCGTTGCGCTTTGCTGCCGAAACGCTGCCGGCCGAGCGTCAGAAGGCTTTTATCGACGGCCTGAAGAATGCGCGCCGCGAGGGCAAGCAGTTTGCCCGCGAGGGCCGTGAGGGACGTCACGAAGTGTTGCGTTTGCTCGCCGCGCCGCAGTTCGATCGCGCGGCACTGGACGCAGCGTTGGCCCGCACGCGTGAGGCCGACAGCAGCTTGCGCGCGCAAGTGGAGGGCAGTGTGGCGGATTTTGCGGCGACGCTGTCGCCTGAGGAGCGCATCCAATTCGCCGACAGCCTGAAGCTGCGCGGACAGTGGCGTGAACCGCAGCAGGCCGCCAACGCGAACAAACCACCGAAGCCGGCCGCAAGTGAATCTTCGAGTGAATCGTCGGGCGAATAAAAAATTCTGAACGGCCGCGACGGATTTGAGCGTGGCGGTCGTTTAAAGAAATATCCAACGCCCAAGAGGATGGTATGGCCACATCACCGAACATGAATGCCGCGGCGATTGCGCTGAACCGCTTCGGCCTCGGCGCGCGTGCCGACGATACGCCGCCCGCCGACCCGAAGGGATGGCTGCTCGCGCAGTTCGAGCAATATCAGCCGCGGCCTGCCGCGTGGGCGAGCCAGCCTGATTCGGTGGCACTGTCCGGCGAACTGGCACAGCAGCGCATGCAGTTGAATCAACTGAACCGGCAGACCCAACAGAACGCCAACGAAGGCGCAGCCGCCAGCCAGACGAATGCGCAAACCAACCCGCAAACCAACCCGCAAACCACCGGGCAAAGCGCATCAGAAACCGCCGCACAAACTGCTAAGCAAGCCGAACGAAAAGCGCTGCGCGGGGAAATTCTCGACATGTACCGTTCCTCGGTGAACGCGCGGGTTGCTAGCGCGCTGACCACAGAGACGCCTTTCATCGAGCGGCTGGTTCATTTTTGGGCGAATCACTTCGCGGTGTCGACGGAAAAGCCCGCCGTCGCGGCACTGGCCGGTTCATTCGAAGCGGAAGCGATCCGCCCGCACGTGCTTGGCCGTTTCGAAGACATGCTGGTCGCCGTCGAACGTCATCCGGCCATGCAGTTGTTTCTCGATCAGACGCGTTCGGTTGGGCCGGACAGCATGGCGGCCATGCGCGCCGCGGAGCGCAATCCGAACGTCAAACGCGGTCTGAATGAGAACCTGGCGCGCGAAATTATGGAGTTGCACACGCTCGGCGTGCGCAGCGGCTATAGCCAGGACGACGTCACCGAATTCGCCCGCGCGCTGACCGGCTGGAGCCTTGCCGGCAATCCGGGCAATCCTGGCAATGCCGGCAACCCGCGCGGGCAGGGTCTGCAGACGAACGCCGCTCCAGGCACGTTTGTGTTTCGCGTCGCGCTGCACGAACCGGGTTCGCGAACCATCATGGGCCGCCGCTACGACCAGCCGGGAGAAAAGCAGGCGCTGGCGATCCTGCACGACCTCGCGAGCGCGCCCGCGACGGCGCAGCACATCGGCGGCAAGCTTGCCCGTCACTTCGTCGCGGACAATCCGCCGCCGGACGTAAGCGAGCGATTGGCGAATGCGTTCGCGCGCAGCGGCGGCGATCTGCCGACCGTGTATCGGACGCTGCTCGACATGCCGCAGGCGTGGTCGCCGGCCGCGGTGAAGTTCAAGACGCCGTGGGAATGGACCATTTCTTCGATGCGCGGGCTCGGCTGGCAGGACATCGGCAACATGCAGGCCGCGCCCATCCTGACGCAACTCGGTCAGCCGGTATGGCGGCCGGGTTCGCCTGCGGGCTACGACGACATTGCCGCGAGCTGGGCGGCGCCCGATGCGCTGGTGCGCCGGGTCGAAGTGGCACAGCGTTTCGCGTCGCGGGTCGGCGACCGGCTCGATGCGCGCTCGCTCGGCCAGACTTTGCTGGCCGGCTCGCTCAGTGCGCCGACTGCCGCGGCCGTGTCGCGTGCCGAAAGCGCATCGACGGCGATCGCCCTGTTGCTGGTCTCGCCGGATTTTCAACGGAGATGAACGCCATGTTTTCACGCCGCAAATTTCTCAGCGTGGCCGCTGCCGGCGCGGGCGCGATTCTCGTATCGCCACGGATCGCGTTTGCCAGCGTCGCCACGGATCGCCGCTTCGTGTTCGTGATCCAGCGCGGTGCGGCCGATGGCCTGAACATCGTCGTGCCGTACGCCGAACCCGCCTACGCGACACTGCGCGGTGCGCTTGCGATCGATGCATCCAAGGCGACCCGGCTCGACGGCACCTTCGCGCTGCATCCCTCGCTGGTGCAGACCGCCGCGATGTATGCGGATCGTCAAGCGCTGTTCGTGCACGCGGTAGCGTCGCCGTATCGCGACCGCTCGCACTTCGACGGGCAGAACGTGCTGGAGACCGGCGGCACCTCGCCGTATCAGATGAAGGACGGCTGGCTGAACCGGCTCGTCGCATCGATGCCCGCTACGCGCGAGAATGCGATCGCCTTCGCGCCGACCGTGCCGATGGCGCTGCGCGGCAACGCGCCGGTGACCTCGTACGCGCCCTCGGGGTTGCCGCAGGCGCCTGACGATCTGCTCATGCGGGTCTCGCAGTTGTACGACCAGGATGCGCAATTGCGCCCGCTATGGGAGTCGGCCATGACCGCACGCGGACTCGCGGGCGACGCCGGAGCGCGTCAGGACCCGGTGAGCCTCGGTAAGCTCGCCGCTGGTTTTCTGTCACGCGACGATGGCCCGCGCATTGCGATGATCGAAACCGGTGGCTGGGACACGCACACTGCGCAGAACGCACGCCTCGCCAATCAGTTGAAAGCGCTCGACACGATGCTGGCGGCGTTGCGCGACGGCATGGGGCCGTTGTGGAGCAAGACCACCGTGGTGGTGGCAACCGAGTTCGGCAGAACCGCCGCCGCCAACGGCACGGGGGGCACCGATCATGGCACCGGCTCGGTGGCGATGATGCTGGGCGGCGCGGTGGCGGGCGGACGTGTGCTCGCCGACTGGCCTGGCCTGAAACCGGGCGACCTATACGAAGCGCGCGACCTCAAGCCGACAATGTCGCTGGATGCGTTGCTCGCCGGCGCCGCAAGCGAAAGCCTCGGACTCGATCCGCAGCGTACGGCCGCCACATTGTTCGGCCAGACCGGGGCCATGCGCCCGATCACAGGGCTCGTGCGCGCATAAGCTGAAAACCGCCAGAACGACAGGCAGCGCCGCAAATTGGCTCTTGCGGCGCTACCTGTCGTAACTGGTCGTCGTTCGTCAATCGTCAGACGCGATCAACCCCCACCGCCGCCGCCCTGCGTGCCGAGCGTCAGCTTGTTGTTCACCGACGTCACGCCTGCAACGCCCTTGGCCACTTCCTCAGCTTGTGGGATTTGCGCGCCATCGGGCACCGTTCCAGTCAACGTCACCGCACCGCTGCGCGCCTTGACAAACACGTTCGACACATCAAAACCCTGCGCTTTGCCCAAAGCTTTGCGCACGGCCAGACCCAACTTGCGGTCCGTGCTCTTCATCGCTTTCGAATTCGGAGCCGGTGCCATCATGCTGCCCGACGCCATCGCGTCGCTCGA
Organism: Paraburkholderia sp. SECH4; assembly: GCF_030511745.1. Lineage (NCBI taxonomy): Bacteria > Pseudomonadati > Pseudomonadota > Betaproteobacteria > Burkholderiales > Burkholderiaceae > Paraburkholderia > Paraburkholderia sp. SECH4. Next base: position 90,800 of record NZ_JALOCP010000030.1, on the reverse strand, counting down.
CTGGGCATAGGCGCTGGACGCAGTCGCCACACACAATGCGATGCCGAGCGCCTTCAAAAGATTGACTGTTTTCACGTTTTCTCCATTCCTCGAAAAGTTGATTTCGCATCGTTGCATGCAAAAAACACGCGCCTGCAAGCACTTTGCAGCCCGCATGGAGCCTCCGGTCTTGTAGAAGAGTGACGTCGTGAAGCTCCCGGCGCGCTTAAACAATACTCCAGCAAACGCGCGAGCGTTGAAAAAACTGACCTGGCCGCCCGTCGCCCGATTCGCCTATCATGACGGCTTCGATCATCCGGGGCGAACCGCAGATGTCTGATGGCGTACAGCAACAACTACTCGAACCGCGCACGGATGCCGCTGCATCGTCGATCGATTATGGCTTGTGGGCACTGACCTTCAGCTACGTACTGAGTCAGTTTTTCCGTAGTTATATCGCTGTGATTTCCACCCAGTTGATCGGTGATTTTCATTTCTCTCCGCAAATGTTCGGCTGGTTCGCGGGCTCGTTCTTCCTCGTGTTCGCCATCGCGCAACTGCCGGTCGGCGTCATGTTCGACCGCTACGGCGTGCGCGGACCGACCGCGCTTTTGATGGGCATCGGCGCCGTGTGTGCCGGCATCCTTTCGATGACGACGAGCGCAACAGTGGCGCTTATGGCGCAAGCCGGCATCGGACTGGGTTGCGCGCCGATCTTTATGGGGCTGCTCAACTACGTGCTCCATACCGGCCACGGCACGCGCAATGTACGCGCTGTCACGACCGCGAGCGCGATCGGCATGGCGGGCGCATTGCTGGCCGCATTTCCTCTGAGCCGTGCGACGGCCAGCTTCGGCTGGCGTCCGGTCATGGTTACCGCTTCGTTAGCCATGCTATGCGCGACGCTTGGCGTCGTATGCTTCGTGCGCCGGCGCGATGCAGCCGTGCATGAACAGAGCCTCGCTGCATCGCAACATGCGGCAAGCGCGGTGAAACGGCGCACCGGCTTCTGGACCTTGATGCCGGCCTGCCTCGCGCTCTCGGTCGGCAGCACGTTCCGTACGTCATGGGGTGGGCCGTATCTCGCCGACGTCTACGGCTTCGACGTTATCGCGCGCGGCAATGCAATGACCATCACCAGCGTGATCGGGATCGCCGCATCCTTCTGTATTCCGGTGGTCGTGCGGTTCTGTGCACCCAAGCTTATTTCGTTGCTGTGGCTGATTGCCGGCGTGCTGGCGGCACTGGTGCTCGCGGTCAGTCCGGACGGAAACTGGGGCGTCAGTGTCGCGTTGATCTGCGTGTTGTTCTCGGTCGGCTCGATCCATCCGCTCGTGATGTCGCAAGCGCGTGCCATCATTGCACCGCGCCGGCTCGGCCTCGGTCTGGGCCTGCTCAACAGCCTCGTTTTTCTCGGCGTGGCGCTGACCAGCAGTTGTTTCGGCTGGATCGCGGGTGTCGCCAAACGGGCGCATCTATCGAACGCGGGGATCTATTCGGCGTTGTTTGCCGTGACGGTCGTGCCGCTTGCGATCGGCGCGGTCGTTTACTTTTTCAGTCCAGTGGTATCCGCGCCGACCGAAGAAGTCTGAGCGGTTTTTTGCGTTTGTCTATAATTCCGCAGCCCGGAACACTCTCTATCCGGGCTATGGTTTGTCCTTCGGATGGTGCCGTTTCGCGGGAGCGCGTTTCATTTTGAGCAAAACCAATCAAAGCCCGATCGATAACCCGGTTGAGGACCCGAGCGCGGGAGACAGTGAGCAGACACCCGCTGCATCCGTTAGCGCAAATTCGGTTCTCGCGAGCCGGACGGCGCACGAGGCGCACAAGGACGACCGGCATTTCGTCACGGCACTCGCGCGCGGGCTCGAGGTGCTGGCGTGTTTTCGCTCAGGCGACAAATCGCTGAGCAATCAGGAACTCGCATTGCGCTGCAAGCTGCCGAAATCGACGGTATCGCGTCTGACCCACACGCTGACGCTGCTCGGCTATCTGATTCATTTGAAAGAGAGCGGCAAATACCGGCTTGGCACGGCTTCGCTCGCGCTGGGCAGCGCGATGCTGGCCCGGCTCGATGTCCGCAAGATCGCCCGGCCGGTGATGCAGGAATTGGCTGATGTCATCGGCGCAACCGTGTCGTTGGGTACGCGCGACCGGCTCTCGATGATCTATGTGGAAAATTGCCGGGCCTCAGTTGCGCTCACGCTGACGCTGGAAGTCGGTTCGCGTATTCCGGTCGCCACGTCCGCGATTGGCCGGGCGTGGCTCGCGGCGATCCCTGAACACGATCGTCTCAGCTTCATGGAGCAGGTGCGTGAGCTCGATCACGTCCAGTGGCCGAAAACCCGCCGCGGCATCGAGAATGCGCTCGAAGATTACCGCACGCTCGGCGTGACGACTTCTTTCGGGGACTGGCAGAAAGAGGTGAACGGCATCGCGCGTGCGTTCCAGCCGGGTGGTGAGTTGCCGATCATGGCGATCAATGTTGGCGGACCTTCGTTCAGGCTCTCGAAGGAATTCCTGCTCGAAGAAGTGCGGCCACGTCTGATCGACGTGGTGACGCAGTTGGAAGTCGCGCTGTCGCATTGAGCAGTGTCTGGCGGTATCAAGCGGCATCGAAAGCCGCATTGAGCGGTAGCGCTTAGAACCACTGAGGCGCCATGCTGAACGTCGTATCGTCGAGACTGCGCAACGTGGCGAGCATCAGCGAGACGCGCGGCAATTCCCAATGGAAGAACCATTGGCAAGCATGCAGCTTGCCGCGATAGAAGTCACCGTCGGCCTGGCTCTTCGCCTCAGGTAGCGCGGCGCTTGCAACGATCGCCTGGCGCAACCACGTCCACGCAATCACGATATGACCGAACGCTTCGAGAAAAGCATTCGCGTTGGCGAGCGCGCGTTCGCTTTCGCTGGCGAGCGTGGGCAATAACGCTTCGACCGTGCTGGCCAATTCGCTCCATGCCTGGCTGAGTGAATCGGCATACGCTTGCAGTGCCGGATGAACGCGAGCCGAGTCGACGCTGCGCTGTATTTCACGCCCCAACAGCTTCAGCGCCGCGCCCTGTTTCATCACGACTTTGCGGCCGAGCAGATCGATCGCCTGGATACCGTGCGTGCCTTCGTGAATCAAGTTCAGGCGATTGTCGCGGTAGAACTGCTCGACCGGATATTCACGCGTATAGCCATAGCCGCCGTGAATCTGGATCGCCAGACTATTCGCTTCGAGGCACCACTGCGAGGGCCACGACTTCACCACCGGCGTCAGCAGATCGAGCAGCAGGCCCGCTTCGGCGCGTGCGGTGTCGCTCTCGCCGGTGTTCTGTTCATCGACGAGGCGCGCCGCGTACAGGCACAGCGCGTACGCGCCTTCCACATAAGCTTTTTGTGCGAGCAGCATGCGGCGCACGTCAGCGTGTTCGATCAACGGCAATTGCGGATCGAGCGGATTCTTGTTATCCGGGCGACGTCCTTGCGGCCGTTCGCGCGCGTAATCGAGCGATGCCAGATAGCCGCGATAGCCGAGCATGACTGCACCGAGGCCGACGCCGATGCGTGCCTCGTTCATCATGTGGAACATATACGCGAGACCGTGATGCGGTTCGCCCACCAGCTCGCCGATGCATTCGCCGCGCTCGCCGAACGACAGCATCGTCGACGTGGTGCCGCGCCAGCCCATCTTGTGAATCAAACCCGCGAGCGCGACGTCGTTGCGCGCACCGCGGCTGCCGTCGTCATTCACATGGAATTTCGGCACCGTGAAGAGCGAGATGCCTTTGACGCCCGGCGGCCCGCCGGGAATGCGCGCCAGCACCAGGTGAACGATGTTCTCGCTCAACTCGTGATCGCCGCCCGAAATGAAAATCTTGTTGCCGCGGATCGAATAGGTGCCGTCTTCGTTAGGCGTTGCACTGGCGACGAGGTCCGAGAGGCTCGAGCCCGCTTGCGGCTCGGTCAGCGCCATTGTCCCGAACGCGCGGCCTTCGAATAAGGCCTGCAGATACTTGCGTTTCTGCGCGGCGCTGCCGAAACGCTCGATCACGTTCGCATTCGCCGTGGTCAGCATCGCGTAAGACGAGGTGGCGATGTTGGCGCTCTTGAAGAGCGACAGGCACGCAAAGGCAATCACCGAGGGCAACTGCATGCCGCCCCATTCGTAGTCTTTGCCTGCCGCAAGGAAACCGGCGGAGCGGAACGCGTCGAGTGCGTCTTTGACCTCGGCGGGCATCGTGACGCGTTGACCGTCGAATTGCGGTTCGTGCTCGTCCGAAAGACGGTTGTGCGGTGCGAACTTTTCGGCGGCGACCGCATGAGCGGTTTCGAGCGCCGCGTTGAAAGTCTCACGAGTGTGGTCGGCGTGGCGCGCGCGCTGAGTGAGCGTCTCGGCCTCGAGCACCTCGAACAACTGGAATTCCAGATCACGCGAGTTGATGATCAGCGCATCTTGCATGGGAGAAGACCCGTCCAAAGGTAAGCCGCTATGCAGAACAACTACGCGACAAGCGCGGAAACCCACGAAATCGCATAGACGCGGCTCGATTGAAAAGTGCGGTATTCGGGTAAGTCCCGGTGACCCGCCCATCGTCGATGCATGTCAGTTTAAATCAAAAGTGAATGATCGTGCTTTTATTTACAGGCTGAATTTCGGCACGTATGATGGTTGGAAAATCTGGAATGAAAGTCTGCATTGCAGAACAACCTGGAGGAGCGTCGTAATGTCTGTGAAAGACCTGTTTCAACTGGACGGCAAGGTTGCACTGATCACCGGAGGCTCGCGCGGGCTAGGCCTGCAAATGGCTGAAGCACTCGGAGAAATGGGCTGTCGCGTGGCGATCACCGCGCGTAAGGCCGATGAACTCGCCGAAGCAAAAATGCATCTGCAAAGCCGGGGTATCGAAGTACAGACCATCGTCAACGATCTGCAGCGCTTCGAGGGTATCCCCGGTCTCGTGGACGAAGTGCTCGGCCTGCATGGCAGCATCGACATTCTCGTGAACAACGCGGGCGCGACATGGGGCGCACCTGCCGAGGACTATCCCGACGAAGCGTGGCACAAGGTGATGAATCTGAATGTCCATGCGCCGTTTTTTGTCGCTCGTGAAGTCGGCAAGCGCAGCATGATCCCGCGTCGTGCGGGCAAGATCATCAACATCGCGTCGGTGGCGGGGCTGAAGGGTTCGCCACCCGGCATGAACACGATTGCGTACAACACCTCCAAGGCCGCGGCGATTAACTTCACGCGTGCGCTCGCCGCGGAATGGGGCAAGTACAACATCAACGTCAACGCGATTTGCCCGGGATTTTTCCCGTCGAAGATGTCGGCGGGCTTGCTCGACAAACTCGAAGACAACATCGTCTCGCGCACGCCGTTGCAGCGTCTCGGCGGCGACGAGGACCTCAAAGGTCCGATCGTGTTCCTCGCGAGTGAAGCGTCGCGTCATATCACGGGCCAGTATTTCGCGGTGGATGGCGGCTCGATCATTGTTTGATTGAGAGGTCTCGCATACGCTGCGTTTTGCGGACGGCCCTGACGAAGTGCACCGTAACGCCATTGCGAAGATGGAGCTTGGGCGCCACCTCGGTCGTTCTTGAAGCCGCTGATTCAACTGATTTCCCTGATTCATTAGCCAGCCGCGACCGTCACGCGGCGGATGTGAACGAAGCGCGCACCATCCGTGTGAAACGCGCACAGACAGTAAGGCAGGAGACGCCGATGAACGAACGCCATCACCCGAATTGGCCGCCGCAAGTGCCAAAGCATCTGACGCTGCCCGAGACCAACATTTTCTATAACGCCGAGGTGTCGGCGGCGCGTTTTCCCAACAAGCCGTTCATCGTCTTCTACGACACGCCGGTTACCTTCGGCGAGTTCAAGGACGAAACCGAGCGTATCGCGGGATTTCTCCTGCAGGAATGTCATGTCAAAGCGGGCGACCGCGTGCTGCTTTACATGCAGAACAGCCCGCAATGGATCATCGCTTACTACGGGATCCTGCGTGCGAACTCCGTTGTGGTGCCGGTCAATCCGATGAACATGAGCGGCGAACTGGCGCATTACGTCGAGGACAGCGAGGCGACCACGATCATCGCGCCGCAATGCCTGTTCGCGAACGTCGAGCCGCTGATCGGCAGGGGGCCGGGGAAGGGCATCGAGCACGTAGTCGTCGCGACGTACAGCGATTATCTGAAGCGGCCATCGCCGATTCCCGTGCCGGAATTCGTGGCGGCGCCGCGCAAGACCTTCAATATCCCCGGCGTCACGCCCTGGCGCGAGGTGCTCGAACGGCATATCGCGCCGGGTCCGCTCACCACCGGTCCAGACGATCTGTGCGTGATGCCGTACACGTCCGGCACCACCGGCAAGCCCAAGGGCTGCATGCATACCCACCGCAGCGTGATGAGCACGCTGCTCGGCGGCTGCGTCTGGTTCTCGGCACCGCCGGACGGTGTGTATCTATCGATATTGCCGTTCTTTCACGTGACCGGCATGCAAGGCGGCATGAACAGCGCGGTCTTCTCCGGCGCCACGATTATCGTGTTGCCGCGCTGGGATCGGGAAGCGGTGGCGCTATGCATGCAGAAATATCGCGTGACCGCGTGGCAGTCGATCACGGCGATGATGGTCGATTTTCTGTCGAACCCGAAGCTCGGCGAATACGATCTGTCGAGCCTGACGGGCGCACGCGGCGGCGGCGCAGCGATGCCGGACGCGATTGCCAGAAAGCTGAAGTCGTTGACGGGGCTCGATTACGTCGAAGGCTACGGCATGTCGGAGACGATCGCCGGCACGCACATCAATCCCCCGCATCGGCCGAAGCCGCAGTGCCTGGGCATTCCCGTATTCGATGTGGACTCGCGCGTGATCGATCCGGTCACGTTGCAGGAACTACCGCAAGGCGAAACCGGCGAGATTATCGTGAACGCGCCGCAGGTGATGCAAGGCTACTGGCGCAATCCCAAAGCGACTGAAGAAGCGTTTATCGAACTCGACGGCAAGCGTTTTCTGCGTACCGGCGACCTCGGTCATATCGACGAGGACGGGTATTTCTTCATGACCGATCGCCTCAAGCGCATGATCAATGCTTCGGGTTACAAGGTGTGGCCCGCGGAAGTCGAGGCGCTCATGTACCGGCATCCCGCGATCCACGAGGTGTGCGTGATCGGCGTGAAGGACGTGAAGCGCGGCGAAACCGTCAAGGCGCTGGTGGTGCCCGCAGCGGCGCATGCCGGCACGATCACCGAGCAGGAGATCATCGACTGGGCGCATGAACAGATGGCGTCTTACAAGGCGCCGCGCATTGTCGAGTTCGTGACGTCGCTGCCTAAGTCTGGCAGCGGCAAGATTCTGTGGCGCAAGTTGCAGGAAGAGGATGCGGCACGCACGGCCGCGGCCAGTGAGAACAACGGTAGCAACGGCAGCACTGGCAGCACAGGAGGCGCCTCGTCATGACATGGCTCGAAGCCTTACTGGACGAACCGTTCGTCTGCATCACCGACATGCTCCGCCGCTTCGCCAAAGAACGTGGTGAGCACGCGGCATTGATCTGCGACGGCGAGATCGTGACTTATGCCGCGCTTGACGCACGAGTCGATCGCTTTGCCGCCGCATTGCAGCGCGACGGTATCAAGCCTAGCGACGCGATTGCGTTATGCGCGGCCGCCTCGGTGGAATACACCGTGGTGTTTCTCGGCGGGCTGCGGGCAGGGGCGGCGGTTGCGCCGCTCGCGCCGTCGTCGAGCGCGGGGAGTCTTGTCAGCATGATCGGCAACTCGGGTGCGCGATTGCTGTTCCTCGATGCCGACGTCAAGCGTCTCCTCGAACCGGTGGCCGCAGAGATCAGCGCAATCCCCGTCGCGCTGGATGCGCACGCAGGCAGCATGGCGCTTGAAGCGTGGCTCGCGCCCAAGGGCGCAACGCCTGAAGCCGTGACGATCGATCCGGCGTGGCCGTTCAACATCATCTATTCGTCAGGCACCACGGGTACGCCGAAAGGCATCGTGCAATCGCACGGCATGCGCTGGGCTTATGCGGTGCGCAGCATCCAACGCGGCTATGGCCCAGACGCCACGACGCTGATCTCCACACCGTTGTATTCGAACACGACGCTCGTGAGTTTCATGCCGACGCTGACATTCGGCGGCACAGTCGTGTTGATGCCGAAATTCGACGCCACACGCTATCTCGAGCTGGCGCAACAGTACCGCGTCACGCACACCATGCTGGTGCCGGTCCAGTATCAACGCTTGATGGCGCATCCGGACTTCGATCTTTACGACCTCTCCAGCTTCCAGGCCAAGTTCTGCACCAGCGCGCCGTTCGCGGCGAGCGTGAAGGCGGATGTGGTGCGCCGCTGGCCGGGCAAGCTCACCGAGTACTACGGCATGACCGAAGGCGGCGGCTCGTGTCAGTTGGAGGCCGACGAATATCCCACCAAGCTGCATACGGTCGGCAAACCGGTTGAAGGTCACGACATCCGTCTGATCGACGAACTCGGCAACGAGGTCGCAGCGGGCGAGGTCGGCGAAATCGTCGGCCATTCGCCCGCGATGATGACCGGCTACTACCGTCAACCGGACAAGACTGCCGAGGCGGAGTGGTACGACCTGAGCGGAAAGCGTTTCATCCGCACGGGCGACATGGGCCGTTTCGATGCAGACGGGTTTTTGACTCTCCTCGATCGCAAGAAGGACATGATCATTTCGGGCGGCTTCAACGTTTATCCGAGTGATCTCGAGGCTGAACTGTGCTCGCACCCGGATGTCGCGGATGTGGCCGTAGTGGGCGCGCAGTCGGAGCAGTGGGGCGAGACGCCGGTTGCGTTCGTGGTGCGTCGCCCGGCTGCACCGATCGACGCCGACACGCTGCTGAGCTGGGTCAACGCACGGCTCGGCAAGATGCAGCGGCTCTCCGCGCTGACCTTTGTCGATGCGTTGCCGCGCAGTCCGATCGGCAAGGTGCTGAAACGGGAATTGCGCGAGCAGTACTATCCCGCCGCGCGTTAGCACCGCGGATCGAGACGCCTGAATACACCTGGCTAAATACACCAACTGGCAATGGGACAAGGCATGGACAATTTTGAAGGCAAGGTTGCGGTAATCACCGGCGCGGGCTCCGGATTCGGCCGTGAGTTCGCACGGCTTGGCACCAAGCTGGGCATGCTGCTGGTACTCGCCGACGTACAACAGGACGCACTCGATGAAACCTTCGCCGAGGTGAGCGCGGCCGGCGCGCAGGCCATCGCGCGCCGCGTCGATGTCGCGAAGGGCGAGGAAATCGACTCACTGGCCCGCGCCACGCTCGACGCCTTCGGCGGCGTGCTCGGTGCTGTGCCCGTACTTCGTACTGACGGGGATTGCGAAGGCGCATCGCAATCGTCCGTCCGAACTGGACAACGACACGCCACTGACCTTATCGCAACGCGTGTCGCGAGTGATGAGCGAAAAGGCGGTGAGTTCGGGGAAGGTGAGTGCGCAAGAGGTCGCGGGTATGGTGTTCGATGCGATCCGCAAAGAGCAGTTCTATATCTTCTCGCATCCGCACGCGCTTGCCGCAGTGAAAACGCGCGCTGAGGATATCGTGACGCCGCGTAATCCGACTGATCCGTTTGCCGAGCGGCCTGATGTGCGTGTTCAGATTATCGAAGCGTTGAAGGGGTAATCCGAGTTGGATCGCGAAGGTGCTGAAACGGGTGCACTACCCAGTGGACATGATGCTGCCGTGTGTGCGATCGTACGTGGCGTATTCGCTGAGCCTGCGCAACCTCGAAGAGAAAATGGCCGAACGCGGGTTCGAGGTCGATCACAAAACGATAATACGGTGCCCTATGCGTGCTTTCGAGATCGTCAGTTCAGGTCGACCGGACGCCGTTCGCCCCCCGGCGTCGCAGTGCCTGCGTGGTATCGCATTTGCCTCCTGACGTTGCCTGTTTGCGTGCCGGCGCATGCGGATGTGACGCTACCCAGTTCGAACGGTCAGACCATCGCGCTCGATACCAACTATCCCGGTGAGTCCGTCTTCGTGCTGCCCCAAGGCGGGTCGATCGTCAACACGGGCGCCGCAGTAACCGGCGGCAGCGCGCAGAACTGGCAGTTCACCAACCTCGGCACCTTGCAGGGCGGATCGGCCACGACTGCCGCAGCGGCGCTCAAGCTCGGCAGCGCCAGCGCCAGGGCCGACCGGGTGGACAACTATGGCCTGATCAAGTCGCTCGCGACCCAGCAGAACGGACCTTCAGGCGTACAGTTCACCAATGGCGGAACCGTCTATAACTACGCCGGGGGCACCATTTCAGGTCCCGACGGCGTGCATACCGACCGTGCGTCCATGGCGGTCTACAACGACGGACAGATCGTCGGCACCGTGAGTTCAGGAGTCTATACGGGGCGAGGCGCGCTGGTCGACAACTCGTCGACGGGCACGATCAGCGGTAAGTATGGTGTCGTCTCGAACGGCGCGTATAACGTGACCGTGACGAATGCCGGACTCATTTCGGCCAGCAACTATGCACTGTGGTTCTTCGGCAGCGGACTCTACTCGGTCATCAATGAGGCGTCGGGTGTGATCCAGGGCGGCGACAGCAACGCACCGGCCGTGGACTTCGAAGGCGCAGCGCAAAGCCAGTTGCTCAACTACGGCACGATCCGCAACATGAGCGGTGCGGTCATGCGGTCAAAGGCCGACGACAACGTGTTGATCAACGCCGGCACCCTTCAGGCCGGAGCGAGCCGCGGTCCCGCCATCGACCTGACCGGCGACGGCAACCGCGTGTACAACCTCGGCACGATAACGGGGGCGGCCACAGCCGTGCGGTTCGACGGCGACAACAACACAATGATTCTCGGCACGCATGCTGAGTTCCCAGCGATCTCGCTCGTGGTGGACGGCCCAGGGTCGGTGCTCGGAGGCGACGTCGTCAGCAACGGTGCGAACAACGCCGTTGTGTTGACGGATAGCGGCAGCACGGGCGTCGCCATCAAAGGATTCGACTCGCTCACGATGCAGGGCGTCGACTGGACGCTGTCGGGGCAAGTCAACCTCACCGGAGCGACGGCTAGCGCGCTGTCGGTCCGGCAGGGCGTACTTCGATTGACAGGCATCCTCACGGACCCGGGCGGCACCGAGGTGGACCAGGGCGCCACGCTTCTCGTCGGCGACGCCGCGCACCGTGCCGCGACACTCTCGAGCGTTGGAGGCGTGACGGTCGACGGAACGCTGGGAGGATATGGGATCGTGAATGCAAACGTGCTCAATCGCGGGATGCTCACGGCAGCGGATGCCGCACCGCAGTTGCAGGGGCAAGGCCTCGGTACGCTCACGCTCATCGGCCAGATCCAGAACGATGGCACCATCGATCTGCGCGGCGCCGTGCCGGGGAATCAGCTTCACGTCCTCGGTAACTACGGTGGGCAGGGCGCGTTGCGTCTGAACACGCAGCTCGGGGGAGACGGGTCACCGACGGACCAGCTCGTTATCGACGGCGCGAACGGCGGAGCTGCCGTCACTGGCAGCACGGCCATCGGCATTACGAATGCCGGAGGCTTGGGCGCGCTCACGCAGACCGGCATCCGCGTGGTGGCGCTGACGAACGGCGCAGCGTCGGCCTCGACCGCTTTTACGCTCGCAGGTCGTGTGGTTGCTGGTCTCTATGAGTATGAAATCAGCCAGGATCCCGCCAGCGGGCAGTGGTATTTAGGCTCCTCGGTGCAACCGACGCCGACACCGACGCCGACACCGACACCGACACCGACTCCGACACCGACTCCGACTCCGACTCCGACTCCGACTCCGACTCCGACTCCGACTCCGACTCCGACGCCCGTGCCTCGCTACCGGCCGGAGATCGGCGCCTATCTGGCGAATGTCTATGCTTCGGCGACCTTGTTCAATCACGAGCTGCGCGATCGTCTCGGCGCTACGAGCGGCGACTATCAGTCGACCCAGCCCCAGTCCGCCTTCGGTTCGAGCGCGTGGGCGAGAGTCGAGGGTGCGGGCGGGCACGCGAGCTTCGCGGACGGCCGGGGCGCCATGCACAACACGCGATGGCTGCTGCACATGGGCACCGACGTCGGGGCATGGCCGCTGACAGGGAGTGGCGACCGATTACATGTAGGCGTGATGGCCGCGTATGGGCACGTCGATACCAGCGCGACGGCCGCCGACAATCCGAACCGTGCGTCCGGCAGCGTGGACAGTTACGCGGCGGGGATCTACGGCACCTGGTTTCAGGACGACGTTCAGCGCCTGAGGACGTACGTCGATAGCTGGTTGATGTATGGCTGGCAGAACAGTAGCGTGAGCGGCGAAGGACTGCCTGCACAGTCCTATCACTCGCAGATCGCCAGCGCATCACTTGAAGGCGGCTATGCGTTCGGACCCGTCGGTCGTTACGGCATCGTGGTGACGCCGCTCGCGCAGGTCATCTGGAACGGCTACTTCGACCATACGGTGTTCGAATCCGCGACCGGAACGACAGTTGATTTCGTCCGCCCGAACGGGATGACGACGCGGCTCGGTGTGCGTGTCAATGGCACGATCGAGACGTCGGCGACGACGAGACTGCAGCCGTTCATCGAAACGGTCTGGCGCTACGAATACGGGCAATCGGAGCTGGCGATGAACGGGCGCATGGTGTCGGCGGACGGGGCGAGGAACCTCGCCGAGGTCAACATCGGTCTGAACGGCCAGTTCAATGCGCGCTGGCGCACGTGGTTGAAGGTCGGGGCGCAACTGGGCGGGATCGGGAAAGGCGTGAACGGTGGGTTGGGGCTGCGGTATGAGTATTAGCAGGTCGATGACATTCGGTCCCGTGTAAGTGGGCTTTGGGCGACAAGCGTTATGGACAGGAAGCAGCGCACCGGAATGACCGGTGCGCTTGCTGTTCGCGCGGCTCCCTGCGGGCGGCGCGGTAGTGCTCGAGCGCCTCATGCGCGTGCTGGAGTTTGTCCTCGAACTAGCGCCGGAAGCCTCCCGCATCACGTCATCACTTCGCCGCTGCCAGCGAACTCAAGTCCGCCGATTTCAACTGTCCGCCCTGAACCACCGCCGCAAGCGGTTTGCCGATCACGAAGCCGCCGTGATCGTCGACGCCCGTCACGCTTTGCGGATTAGCCTGTGGCGGCAGCGCCTTCACGGCTTTATCGAACTGATTGCGGATCGCGGTCGCGTCGTTGACGCTGCCGGCCAGCTTCATCGCGAGTGCCGTTGCGTAGACCGCGGTGTAGTTCAGCGATACTTCCTGGCTCGGATCACGGCCACCGTGACTCTTGCGGAAGCGCTCCACAAACATTTTGGCGTTCGGCGTTTCATCGTTGGCCAGCGGCAATACTCCGATCGCGCCGTTCAGCGGTGCATAGCCGCCGGTCACCTTGGCCACTTCGTCGAGCTTGGCCTGGTCCATCACGATAAAGCCGCCCTTGAAGCCCAGTTCGCGCGCCTGCTGCGCAATCAGGCCGGTCGGCTCGGACGGGCCGCCGATAAACATCACGTCCGGTTTGGCTGCCAGCACACGGCTCACGCCGCTGTAGAAATCGGTGGCGCGGTTATACGACATCGAATTGTCCGCGACGATCGTGCCGCCGGCTGCTTCCCACGCGGGCTTGAATGCGGCGACCCAGACCTTGCCGTAGTCGGTATCGGTGGCGACGAGTGCAACCTTCTTGCCGTACGTCGCCATTTCGTACTTGATGAACGAGTTCAGATACGAGGTGAACGCGGGAGGAATGCGCACCGTGAGCTTGTTGCCGCGCTCGCTGATCTGCGGCACGCTGGTGTACGAGAGCAGCAGCAGTTTCTGTTGTTCGTTGCTGGTCTGCACGGCGAAGCCACCGCCCGAATGCGGCACGAGCACCACAGCCGCCTGCTGTTCCTGCGCAAGACGACGCGCGTTGATCGCGGTTTCGGCGGGGTTGTACTTATCGTCGAGCGGCACGATTTCGAGCTTGATCTTCTTGCCGGCCACTTCGATGCCGGCCTGATTGACGTCGGCGGCCGCCATCTGCATGCCTTCGAGCACTTCCTGGCCGTACTTCGCCGCGCCACCGCTCAACGGACCGGAGTAGCCGATATGCACCACCTGCTGCGCCATCGCGGCGCCCGTGCCCAGCAGCGCCGTTGTGGCGACAGCCGCAACTACTCCAGCGCGTCCGCACAAGCGTTTGATCGTCATACGTGTCTCCTTTGGGATTGTTCGAATGGCCCGGCGCTTAAGCGTCAGGCGTCAGGCTGTGCATCAAATGCGTTCAGCCGCCGACGTAAGCGCGCCGGATCGCTTCGTTGTTCATCAGACTCGTGTGATCGCCTTCGAGCACGATGCGGTCGTTCTCGATCACGTAGGCGCGGTGCGCGATCTTCAACGCCGCAAACGCGTTCTGTTCGGCTAGCAGCACCGTCGTGCCCGCGCGATTGATCTGCTGGATCACCTCGAACACCTGCTTGACCACGAGCGGCGCGAGACCGAGCGACGGTTCGTCGAGCAGCAACACCTTGGGCCGGGCCATCATCGCGCGGCCGATCGCCACCATCTGCTGCTGCCCGCCGGACAACGAGCCGGCCGCATGATCCTTGCGTTCGGCGAGAAGCGGAAAGAGTGCGAACACCTGATCGAGATTGCGCTGATTGCCGGCCTTGTCACCGCGATGCACATAGGCACCGAGCGTGAGGTTCTTCAACACCGACATGCCCGGGAACAGCTTGCGGCCCTCGGGGCAATGAATCACGCCGTTGCGCACGATCTGCGCGGGCGTCATGCCGAGCAGCTCGCGCGTTCCGAGGCGCAGGCTGCCGCTCGCAGCGCGGCGCAGGCCGCTCGTTGCGAGAAAGATCGAACTCTTGCCCGCACCGTTAGCGCCGAGCAGCACGACCAGTTCGCCGTCGTCCGCGTGCAGCGTAATGCCGTCCAGCGCGCGGAAACTGCCGTAATCGAGCGCGACGTTCTCAAACTTCAGCATGTTCGCTCCCAAGATAGGCATCGATCACGGCCGGGTTGGCGCGAATCTCGGCAGGCGTGCCCTCGGCGATTTTCTTGCCGTAGTTCAGCACCATGATGCGATCGGCGAGCTTCATGATCATGTTCATCTTGTGTTCCACCAGGCACACCGTCACGCCGTGTTTCACCAGCTTGCGGATCAGTTCGGCGAGGCCTTCGGTCTCTTCGGGATTGACGCCGCCGGCGGGTTCGTCGAGCAGCATCAGGCTCGGTTCGGTGGCGAGTGCGAGCGCCACGGCTGCACGCTTGCGCTCTTCCTGCGAGATGTCGCCGGCCATCCGTTCCGCAATTGCCGACAGCCCGACGAAATCCAGGGCCTCGCGCGCCTTCTCGCGGCAGATGCGTTCTTCCTGTTTGAGCCGCGCAGAATGTGTCAACACGTCCCACAGCCCCGAGCGCGTGCGCAGCCGGTGGCCGACGATCAGGTTGTCGAGCACGCTCGCCCGGTCGAACAGCGCGGTGGATTGAAACGTGCGGGCGATGCCGAGACGCGCCATCTGATCGGCAGCCAGCTTTGTCACGTCCTGGCCTTTGAAGCGGATGCGTCCCGAGCTCGGTAGATGGGCGCCGCTGATCAGATTGAAGAAGGTGGTCTTGCCCGCGCCGTTCGGCCCGATGATTGCATTGATCTTGCCGGCTTCGATATGCGTGCTGACGTCGTCGACCGCGACGAGACCGCCGAAGCGTTTGCTGAGCGAGTCGATTTCAAGCATGGCGGTCTCCGCGCGTGGGCTGCGATTGGAGCGCGACGCCGCCGCTTTTCGCCGTTGCCAGTTTCGCGCGCCGGCTCGTTCTTGCCCGATACAAACCGACGATACCGTTCGGCAGAAAGATCACCAGCAGAATCAGGATCGGGCCGAACACGACGAAACGGTACGCCTGCAAGAACTGCAGATACTGCGTGAGCCACGGTATGGCGAGCGCGCCGAGCAGCGGGCCGGCGAGGGTGCCGATGCCACCCACCAGCATATACATGGTCATGTCGAAAGTATGCTCGACGCCGGCCAGATCTGGTCCGAGAAAACGCACGGAGCCCGCATAGAGGCCGCCCGCGAGCCCGGCATAGACGACCGACAGCACGAAGGCCAGCACCTTGTTGCGCATCAGGTTGATACCGAGCGACTGTGCGAGACCGTCGCTATTGCGGATCGCCATGAAGGTCCGGCCAAGCAGCGAGTCGACGATGCGATGCATCAGCCACACGCCGAGCACCAGAAAGGCGAACACCAGGTAATAGAGCGGCCGCGGATTTTCAAAAGAGACGATGCCGAAGCCCGAAGGCGCAGGGATGCCGACAATGTCTGAGACACCATGCGTGAGGCTGTCCCATTTCTCGATGACGAGAAACATGATGTAGCCGACGCACAGCGTAAAAATAGAAAAGTAGTGGCCGCGCAGACGCAGCGAAACAAGGCCGACCAGCGCCCCCAGTATCGCGACGACAACGCCTGACGCAATGAACGCGATCCAGAACGGCACCTGATGATCGACCGTGAGAATGCCCACCGTGTACGCGCCCACCGCCATGAAGCTGCCGTGCGCGAGATTGAACTGCCCCGTATAGCCGGTGATCAGATTCAGCCCGACGGTGGCCAGCGCGAAGACGTACGCGGTGGACATCACGGTGAGCATGTAGTCGTTGGTGGCCAGAAACGGAAACACGAGACCGAGCACGAACAGCAGTGTCCACCCCAGCTTGCCCTCGAATAATTTCATGACCGGTTTCACGATGCGCGCAGTTCCTTGGTGAACAGACCTTGAGGACGAACCGACAGAATCACCACCAGCAGCACGAAGGCGATGATGTCCTTGTAGTCGGTCGAAATGTAGAAAGCGCCGAAGCTCTCCGCCATGCCGATGATCAATCCGCCGACGATCGCGCCCGGCACGCTGCCCATGCCGCCGAGAATGATGATC
Source organism: Paraburkholderia sp. SECH4 (assembly GCF_030511745.1). NCBI lineage: Bacteria > Pseudomonadati > Pseudomonadota > Betaproteobacteria > Burkholderiales > Burkholderiaceae > Paraburkholderia > Paraburkholderia sp. SECH4. The sequence goes on along the minus strand of NZ_JALOCP010000030.1, from coordinate 73,923 downwards.
ACGAAGGCCTTCAGGATCACCAGTTGGCCCATCGCCGGATAGACGAGGTTGATCGGCGCGTACAGCGTGGCGGCCACGGCGGCGAGAAGGCCCGAGATGCCGAAAGTCAGCATCGTCACCTTGTTGGCGTCGATGCCCATCAGCGAGGCGCCTTCGCGGTCCTGCGCCATCGCGATGATGCTCGAGCCGATCACCGTGTATTTGAGGAAGAGTTGCAGCAGCACAACCAACGCGAACGCTGCGCCGATGATCAGCAGGCGTTGCACGGGCGCGGTCACGCCGCCCAGATCGACGATCCCGGCTTAGGGCGTGGCCATACGATGAAAGTCCGCGCCCCAGATCGCCTGCGCACCGGCTTCGAGAAACAGCAGGAGGCCGATCGCGGCGATCATGGGATGCAATTCGGAAGATTTGCGCAGCGGATGGAACACCAGCCGCTCGGCGAGCATCGCGAGTACTGCGACCGCGAGGCCGGAGCCGATCATCGCGAGCCAGTAGTTCCAGCCGAGCCGGCTCATCAGGTAGAACGAGACGAACGCGCCGACCATGTAGAACGCGCCGTGCGCGAAATTCGGCACTGCGAGAATGCCGTAGACCAGCGTGAGTCCGAGTGCGACGAGGCTGTAGATGCCGCCCAGCGTCAAGCCGTTGAGAAGCTGCTGCAAAAACATGTCCACGCTTTGACACCCTCCAACGGAAGCACGCTGTGCAATCGTTACCCTTGCTGCAGGGGACGCATCGCCGCACACCTGACTACGGACGGGACAACAGCCGCTCTCTCGAATCCGGCGACCGTTATCGACGGTTGTCGACGCTTGAAACACGCACGCATCGGCGCGAACTGGAAATGGCGATGTGTGGCGGTGCTAGAGAAATTTGGCACGGGCGTTCACTTTCCGTCAACAGGTTTTTCCATTTGATTGTTTTGCATTGCAGATTATTAGGGAAGTCACTTAGATGACGCGCATCAAGTCGCCCGTTCGCATGATCCGGCGCACCGCCTGCGCGGCACGCCGGTATCTCGCGTTCTGCGCCGGCTAGAACATGTGCCGCATGCCGATATTCACGCCGGCCGTCGTGCCGGTCGCTTCGTTCAGTGCGTTGTTGACGGACAGTCCAGTGTGCATGGCACCGTGGTTGGTCACGAAGCCAGCTTGTCCATACACCACGGTGGCCTTCGACAGGGAATAGTCGACGCCGGTGGACGCCAGTATCGAATTGTTCGACGAGTTGTTTCCGTCGCGCGTGACCCACACACCCGCGTCGACGTTCAGCGCCGGTGTGATGCGATAGCTGGCGCCGCCTGAATAGACACGATCGTTGAACGAGCCTGCCACCTTGTACTGCACGTAGGAGGCCTTCACTGTCAGGTTGTTGAACACATAGCTGGCGCCGAGCGCACGGCCGTCGAATTCGACCACGCTCGGAATCGCGATCGATGCAGCGCTGCCGCCGGCGTTGCCGCTGTAGAGCGCGGCATCGACGGTCAGCGTGCCGAGGTGGTAGCGCAGGCTCGCCGAGTACTGGCGGCCCGCCTGAAAGTTCCCGGCCGTGCCGCCCAGCGCCATCATCGCGCTGGCTTGCAAGCCGGCGATTTCCGGCGACGTGTACGAAATGCCGTTCGGATTGAACAGGCCAGTCACATAGACGTTGTTGAGATAGGTGATGAGACCGCTGCCGAAGTACGACATCTCGCGCGGATCGAAGTCGTACACCGCGAGGAAGAAGGGCGAGAACTGCAAGCCGGCCTTGACCGTGCCGTAGCGGCTGTCCACGCCGACCCACGCCTGCCGCCCGAACTCGTTGCCGTTCGAATTGCTGAACGCGCCGTTGGCAATGCTGATGCCGCTTTCGAGTTCGAAGATCGCACGCATGCTGCCGCCGAGATCTTCGGCGCCACGCATGCCGAAGCGCGAGCCGGAGAGGCCGCTGTCGGTGAACGAGTATTGATGGCCGGCGCTCTGACCTGTGGCCGCGTTAAGCGTTTTGCTGGTGTAGAGGATCGAGCCGTCGACGATGCCGTACAGCGTGACACTGCTTTGTGCATGGGCGCTCTGGGCCGTGCCCAGGGCGCATGCTCCAACTAATCCAAGAATGGCTCCAACTCGATTGCGATGACTTGCCGGCATGCTTCGTGTCTCCTTGTTTATTGGAATCAATTGAACTGGCGAAGTATTGCTTGTGCTGCAAGATTCTGGCGATCTGTTGCGCGATACGATCTCAACAGGCAATAGCGACAATAGCGGGCCCTCGCGATCTGATAAGGGATGCGAAATAGTGGGTGTGCTGGTATGCGTTTCGAGTCCGGTTGCCGGCTGGCTTGTCTCCTGGGTGCAGGGGCGGCCCGGCGCTGCTATGAGTTCATCGATCGCGTGCTTGCGCACAGGATGCAGGCGCAATTTGGCACGACCGTTCGTTCTGTGTCAACGGGGGAAACCGCTCGTTTGGCCTGCAATGCAGGCCAAAATAGGGAAAACACCTGGCACTGAAGGCGCGCTTGAAGTGTGCCGTAAGGCCATGTAATACAAGGAGATTGCCGGAATTATCCGGTTTGAATTGCGAGAAAGACGGCTGATGCGGTGGTTCTGCATTGCAGAGCTATCAAAGAACGGACTCAGCGTGTGCCGAACGTCTCTATCAGCATGTCGACGAAAGCCTTGACCCGCGCCGTCATCTGCAACTGTTGCGGGTACACCGCATAAATATCGGCACCCGGCGTGCGGTATTCCGGCAATACGTGGATCAGGCGGCCATCGGCGAGATACTCCGCGATATCCCATTCCGCCCGCATCAGAATGCCGTGACCGTCGAGCGCCCACTTCACCGCGATCTCGCCGTCGTTGGTGGTGAGGTTGCCGCGCACGCGTACGGTCTCGGTCTTTTCGGTCGAACCGCGTCCGCTGGTCAAGCGCCAGAGCCCATAGCCATCGTCGCCCTGACGAATGCCGATGCAATTGTGTTGCGATAACTCCGCCGGGCTGCGCGGCGCGCGCCGTTTGGCGAAATACGTTGGCGATGCGCAAAGCAATCGCCGGTTCGGCGCGACCCGGCGCGCAATCACGCGCGCATCCGGCGGTTCGCCGAAACGCACGCACACGTCGAAGGCGTCGTCGCTAATCGGTGGCGGGTCGACGGAGAGTTGCAATTGCACGTCCACCTCGGGAAAGCGCCGCACAAATCGGGAAATGAGCGGCGCCACGTGACTGCGGCCGAAACCGAGCGTCGCGTTCACGCGCAACAGGCCTTTCGGGGCCGCTTGCGAGCCGCCGAGCAACTGGGCCAGGTCGTCCATTTCGCTCAGGATGCGTCTGGCGCGAGTCAGGTAGAGTTCGCCCTCCGGCGTAAGGCTCATACGCCGGGTCGTGCGATTCACGAGCGACACGCCCGCGCGCGATTCCATTTGCGCCAGATGCTTGCTCACGGCTGCCGTGCTCAAGCCGAGTTCGCGCGCAGTCGCGGTCAGACTGCCGCTTGCGGCGAGCTTGGAGAAGAAGGCGAGGTCTTCCGGTTGTATCGACGAAGTCATGTTGAGTGGGTCGATGAGCAGGCCGATGAACAGCCTATTATTAACTGCAGGTTAAGGATGCTTTGAGTCTAGCAGCGTTTTCGCGTGCGGTCGCCATACTAGGATGCAGCCATACGTTCAACACCAAGGAGACGCCAGTGAAGACCTATCGCATCGCAACCATTCCCGGCGACGGCATCGGCAAGGAAGTCGTGCCCGCGGGCCAACGGGTTCTCGAAGCCATCGCTGCGCGTAGCGACGCCTTCCGGTTCGAGTTCGAGAATTTCGATTGGGGCGGCGATTTCTACCGCCAGCACGGGGTGATGATGCCGGCCGATGGGCTGGATGCCATCCGCAACAAGGATGCGATTCTGTTCGGCTCGGCGGGTGATCCGCATATTCCCGATCACGTGACGCTTTGGGGATTGCGCCTGAAGATCTGTCAGGGCTTCGATCAGTACGCGAACGTGCGTCCCACTCGCATCCTTCCTGGCATCGACGCACCGTTGAAGCGCTGTGGGCCGAAGGATCTCGACTGGGTCATCGTTCGCGAGAACTCGGAGGGCGAGTATTCCGGCGTAGGTGGACGCGCACACCAGGGCCATCCGATCGAAGTGGCAACGGACGTTTCGATGATGACCCGCGCGGGCGTCGAACGCATTCTTCGATTCGCGTTCCGCCTCGCCCAGTCGCGACCGCGCAAGCTGCTGACGGTGATCACCAAGAGCAATGCGCAACGTCACGCCATGGTCATGTGGGACGAGATTGCGCTCGAAGTCTCGAAGGAATTTCCTGGCGTCAAGTGGGACAAGGAACTCGTCGACGCCGCCACCGCACGCATGGTCAACCGTCCCGCCACGCTCGACACGATCGTCGCGACGAACCTTCACGCGGACATTCTCAGCGATCTGGCCGCGGCACTGGCCGGCAGCCTCGGCATCGCGCCGACCGCGAATCTCGACCCCGAGCGCCGCTATCCCTCGATGTTCGAGCCGATTCACGGTTCCGCATTCGACATCATGGGCAAGGGTCTCGCCAATCCGGTCGGCACGTTCTGGTCGGTTGTGATGATGCTCGAGCATCTCGGCGAAATGGCCGCTGCCCAGCAGTTGATGAGCGCGATCGAACGCATCACGGCTGCCCCGGCGTTGCACACGGGTGACCTCGGCGGTACGGCCACAACAGCGCAGGTGACCGACGCGGTCTGCGCGATCCTCGCAGCGGAATCGGCGGCGTTCAAGGTAGCCTGAACTGGCCGCATGCAATACGCAACGCGCATTAGACAAAAACAAAACGCCCGGACGAATACGTCACGGGCGATTTAAAGACTGGAGACTGGCATGGCCAATGAATTGCAAGCCCGTGTGGTTCGCAAGCTGACGTGGCGTATTTTGCCCTTCGTCATGCTGCTTTATTTTGTGAGCTTTCTCGATCGTGTGAACGTCGGCTTCGCGGCGCTCACGATGAACAAGGACCTCGGCCTCTCGCCGACCATGTTCGGACTCGGCGGCGGCATCTTCTTTCTTGGGTACTTTCTGTTCGAAGTGCCCTCGAACCTCATTCTGAACAAGGTCGGTGCGCGCATCTGGATCGCGCGTGTGATGGTGACGTGGGGGCTGGTGTCGGCGGCTTCCGCGTTTGTCGTCGGGCCGAATTCGTTCTATACGCTGCGCTTCTTGCTCGGCGTGGCCGAAGCCGGTTTCTTCCCCGGCATCATTCTTTATCTCAGCCAGTGGTTTCCCGCGCGGCAACGAGCAGTCGCGGCGGCCGCGTTCATGGCGGCCGCACCTTTGTCGACGGCAATCGGATCGCCCATTTCAGGCGCCATCATGCAGATGCCGGCCCTGTTCGGCTTGAAAGACTGGCAATGGCTTTTCCTCATCGAAGCGATTCCTGCGGTTGTTCTCGGGTTCGTGGTTTTGAAAGCGCTCACCGATTCGCCAGAAAAGGCGGCGTGGCTTGCCGCGGATGAGAAAGCGTGGCTCGTCGCGACCCTACGCGAAGAACGCGCGGGACGTGAATCGCAGGCGGGACACGCGGCAGGTGCGCTCGCCGCGCTGCGCGACCCGCGCGTGTGGATCATGTCGATGATTTACTTCGGCACCTCGGCGGGGCTTTATACGCTCGGACTGTGGGCGCCGCTGATCATTCGCCAATTCGGTTTTAGCGCGCTGGGTACCGGCGCGTTGAACGCGATTCCCAGCGTGCTGGCCGTGATCGGCATGGTGCTGTGGGCGCGCCATTCGGATCGCACTGGCGAGCGCACGTGGCATGTGGTGATTCCGTGCGTCGCAGCCGGCATCGGGCTCGCATGGGCAGGCTTTGCGGATACAGTTGTTGCAGCGGTGTTCGCGCTGATTCTCGTGAACGTGGGCATCAGCGCGGCCAAGGCGCCGCTGTGGGCCATGCCGAGTACCTTTCTCTCTGGCGCTGGCGCCGCGGCCGGTATCGCCATGATCAACTCGATCGGCAATCTCGGCGGTTTCGTCGGTCCGTTTGCAATCGGCTGGCTGAAGAGCGTGACGGGTGGATATGCTGCCGGGCTCTATGTGGTTGCGGCGAGTCTTGCGGTTTCCGCCGTGCTCACGTTGGCTATCGGCCGGCGAGGATATCGGGCGGCTCCTGCGCCGCAATGATCTCGCTGGTTTTTGATCGGCTTTCTGATTGAAGATGTGCCTCACTCCCGCGCTGATTGTTGCCCGCTGACTTGCCGCAAATAGTGGCTAGCGCGGAGACAGCGAGGAAGTGCAAGGCATCATCGCGCGTATTCAATGCTTGAACAATCCCGAATTCTTACCCTCGAAATGCATCGTCGAAGATTGCGAAAAGCTTGTCGCGGGTGCACCGTAACCTGAGCTGTCACCAGATCCCGACATCTTGTGTGAGGGCTGCTGATATTGCGTACCCGGCTGATTGTTCTGCGTGTCGTGCATCGAGACGGTGGGTGCCGTCGTTGTGTCGTTCATCGGTGTGTTCATCTGCTGGGCAAACGACAGAGTCGGGATGGCGACGATCGACGCAACGAGCATGATGTGTTTGAGTGCTTTCATGATAGTTCTCCAATAGTGTGATGGTGCCGCGCCGACCATTCCGGTCGATGCGTACTCACAGAATAAGCAGCGTTCCTTAATTTCTCCTTAGGCGAGGCCAAATTACTTTCTTCCGTATTTCGAAGCGCGGAAATACTGGACGATAGTGGCGAGAACCTGTGCTTGATGAGGACACGCATAAGCATGTCTTAAGAAAAAATCGTGCGGAACCAAATGGGGATGAGAACTGTTGGTGTTCTCGCTCAACATGCGCTTTAGGGGCTTTATGATTTCCGTGCCTGAATCGATTACGCTTCGTTGTTATCGAACCGATATGCAGGCACATTCCCATGGCATCCAAACATGAAGTCAAGCGGTACAGAGCCAATCTCTCCGACGAGCTCCACAGCGCCGCGCTCTATGAAACGCTCGCGAAAGTCGAGAAGGACGACACGCGCAAGCAGGTCTACAGCGACCTCGCAAAATCGGAGCACGATCATGCGCAGGTATGGGCCGATAAGCTGAGAGCTAACGGCATCCAGCCGAAGGGCACCGGCCAGGCCGTGAAAACGCGCCTGATGAAAGCACTGGTACGCATGTTCGGCGCGGGTTTCGTGCTACCCACGCTTGCCGCGGCTGAATACGCTGACCGTAACAAATACCACGGGCAACCGGACGCGGGCAGTATGTCGGCCGACGAGCATCACCACGCGGCGGTAGTCCAGACCCTGGCTCACGGCGGGGGCGACCCGGCCCTGTCGCAAGGGGCGCGCATCGCCGCTGCGGAGTCGTGGCATAAGGGCGTTTCGTCGGGTAACGATCTGCGTGCAGCCGTGCTCGGTGCGAACGACGGCCTCGTTTCGAATTTCTGCCTGATCATGGGCGTGGCCGGCGCGGGAACCGGCAACAAAGCGATCCTACTCACGGGGCTTGCCGGCCTGATCGCCGGCGCGTGTTCAATGGCGTTGGGTGAATGGCTGTCGGTGACCAATGCGCGCGAGCTGGCCAGTACCCAGATTGCTAAAGAAGCGGAGGAACTGGAGGTGTCTCCGGAAGCCGAGGAGCACGAGCTGGCGCTGATCTATCGCGCCAAGGGTCTGGACGCGGTCGAGGCCAAACGGGTGGCGTCACAGATGATGCGTGACAAGGACAAGGCGCTCGATACCCTGACGCGCGAGGAACTCGGACTCGATCCCTCGGAGTTGGGCGGCAATCCCTGGTCCGCTGCAGGTGTCTCGTTTTGCCTGTTCTCGGTCGGCGCAATTTTTCCGGTGATGCCGTTCCTGTGGACGCACGGGCTTAGTGCGATCGTGCAATGCATCGTACTCAGCATGCTTGCACTCGCATCCATTGGGGTCTTTACCTCGCTATTCAACGGGCGCAGCGCAGGGTTCTCCGCCATGCGGCAGGTCGTCATCGGTCTCGTGGCCGCAGGCTTCACGTTCGGCGTTGGGAAGCTGTTGGGGGTATCGATTTCCTGATGAACGCGATCGTGTTGCGCTGATTCTCGCCTATTCTTTCAATTCATTTACCTCTCTGGCAGCGAGGCATTACGGTTTGTTTTCAACTTGCTTGCCGAAGGCTACTCTCAGCCGCTTTCGTCGATGTGATTCTTACATCGACTACGTCATTTAATTATTAAGCGATCCTATGAGTACACGCCGCTTTCAATAGCGGCTTTTTTTGCACCTCGAAAACGCACTCACTTAAGCGTCTCTTAAGCGGTGAGCAGGTAGTTTTCTTTGCGCTATCGAGAAGAAAAAATCCTGCGATTCGGTCAATAAGAAAGTTTTTTCAAGGTGCACCTGTATTTCGCTACGTCATTCGATTGACATTATCTGCCGTTAAAGTGAAACCGCCGGCTTATACGGTTTTTACTGTACTGGTGTGGTAGAGGGATGTCGTTTCCTTGACGAAGAAAAAATGCATTTAATCAGGATACCTTTAAAATGAAAAAGACTTCCATTGTTTTGATGATTTCGGCTGTGATGGCGCTTTCGGCGTGTGGCGGAGGCGTTGACAATCCGAGCCCGGCGGCAACAACGGCAGCGGCGGCGCCAGTTCCGAACACGGCAACCGCCACCGGCTACTCGCTCGCGGTATTCGCAAAAGCACCCTCGGCAACCCAGAAGCCCGATTCGATCGTGCAGATGGGTTCCAGCATATTCATCGGCTATCAGAACGCCGGCGAAGTGAAGGACGGCTCGGTGCCCGGTATCACCAACCAGGTCGTGCAATACGACCTGAGCGGCAACGCCCAGAAAACGTTCACGGTGCCGGGCCACGTAGACGGCCTGATGGCGCGCAGCGACACGAACACGCTATGGGCAATGGCGAATGAAGACGGCAATCCCGAGTTGACGATCATCGACCTCGCCACGGGCGCACAGAAAACCTATCAGGCGACGGTCAATCCCACCGTGCACGGCGGCGGCTATGACGATATGCAACTCATCAACGGTGTCGTGTATGTGAGTGCTTCGGCGCCCACGACGCCGGGCGTGGGTCCGACCGTCGTTGCGCTCACGCTGAACGCCAATGGTTCCACCTTCGACGTGACGCCGGTGCTGGCCGGCAACGCCCAGGCTATCGACGTGACGCCATCTGTGGGGGGCGCGGCGAACCCTACGTTCAATCAGCCGGTGACGCTGACCCTGACCGATCCGGATTCGCTGGCCATCGACCCGTCGGGGAAACTCGTGCTGGATAGCCAGGCGGACGGCAAACTCGTGTTCATCAGCAATCCCGGGCCAAGTCAGAGCGTCAGTGTCCTGACGCTCACGCTGTACAGCGATAAGGATGGTCCGATCTACCCGGTGGACGATACGCGCTTTGTCCCGGCGCCGGGTTCGACGGGTAAGACATTCATGCTGTTCACCGACGCAAACAACACGACGTACCGTGTCGATGCGCCGTTCAAGCAGGGTGATGCGTACAGCGCGGGTCAGGGGCAGGTGATGCAACTCGACGTGAAGTCCGGTCACCTCACGCCGGTGGTGGCGGGTATCGGTAGTGCATCCGCGCTGCAGGATCCGCACGGCATGCTCTTCGTCGCGCAGTAAGTAGCAGGCAAGGCACGCCTCAGCGAGTTTCCTGAGGCGGCCGGCCGCACAACAAGCCCTTTACCGGCCATGCGCCGCCACTTCGTTGGCCTCAATCCCCATCCCCCCAACCATGGCGCTCGCGCCATTCGCGCTCGTGCTCCTCATGCTCGTGGTGGCGCCACCGTCGTTCGCGCCACTCCTGACGCTCATGCCACTCGCGGGCGCGCCAGTCGTCGCCGTAGCCGTAGCCATATTCCACCACCGGCGGGGGCGCATAAACGACCGGCGGAGGCGCAATGTAGGCCGGTTCCGCAGGCACGAAAACCGGCCCGGGAATGCCGATGCCGATGCCCACGTCGACGTGCGCGGAAGCGACTGTGGAAGCCACTAATATCGCGCCGCCGAGAAACACTGATAATAGGTTCTTGCGCATGTTTTTCTTTTCGCCTGATGGTTGCTGGCGATGACAGTGGAGATGGTGCGCAGTGTAGGCAGGGCCGCGGTTTGCAGGTGCAAGAGGGATGCGAGATTCGTAACACGGAGTAACGGCACGCAGCCTTAAGGTTGCCCTAATGATTTCCGTGCACGATGAACCGGCCAGACCTCCGGCTTTCCTTCCCTGCGTGCAACCAGCGGCGCTGTTTTCGGCTCGAACCGGCAATCAATAGCCAGGTCGCGCCGTTTCAAATTTTGCCGAATGGCATCCACGATGGGCGGGGAATCGCAATGGGCTTTTCTGCTGAGGTTTGGGCGCTCGCGCGCCTGTATTGCATGTACCCGGTGCTGGGCGGCCTTGCGATCTGGTATTTTTCGCGGGCGGACCGTCTGCTACAAGTGGTTCGCGCCCGTCATTGAGCCTCGATCATTGATCATGGCGCCCACCTCGCGGGCGCGCAACGACGCCCGCTGAGCAACGGCGGGCTTGCTGCGTCGCGGCAAAATGCGCCTGCCACGTCGTCCGCACAGCCGTTTTTTCCTCCAGACCACCCTCACTTGCTCTGGCGCGACACGGCCGGCTAACCCCTCCAACACCTCGCAAACCCTTACCCAACGGGGCTTTGCCCGCCGCCAGCCGGCGCCCGCGCGACGGCGGTGTCGCATTTCCACATGTGGTTGTCGCAAATAGTCGGCTAGGCGTACTTTTTTCTGGCAACTATGTATGCACAGCGCGGACGGACGTCCGCCAAGCGAGGAGAGCATTCAATGAATTCCCCCAAGGTCGTGGTCGAAGGGCTGTGCAAGGTGTTCGGCACCAACCCGAAACAGGCGATCGGCATGCTGGCAGGCGGCGCAACCAAAGAAGAAGTCTTCGCGCGCACCGGTCAGATAGTCGGCGTCCATAACGTATCGTTCGAAGTCAAGGAAGGCGAGATCTTCGTGCTGATGGGCCTGTCCGGCTCCGGCAAGTCGACGCTGATTCGCCTGATCAACCGTCTCGTCGAGCCGACGGCCGGCAAGGTGCTGATCGACGGCCGCGACGTGGCCAGCGTGCCGCGCTCGGAACTGACGGCGCTGCGCCGCAAGGACATGAGCATGGTGTTCCAGTCCTTCGCGCTGATGCCGCAACGCACGGTGCTGTCCAACGCGGCGTTCGGGCTGGAAGTGGCAGGCGTCGGCAAGAAGGAGCGCGAAAAACGCGCCATGACGGTGCTCGAACAGGTCGGCCTCGCACCGTTCGCGGAAAAGTTGCCGGCCCAGTTGTCCGGCGGCATGCAGCAACGCGTGGGTCTGGCGCGGGCGTTGGCAGTCAACCCGTCGCTGATGATCATGGACGAGGCGTTCTCCGCGCTCGATCCGCTCAAACGCAAGGAAATGCAGAACGTGCTGCTCGATCTGCAACGCGAGCAGCAGCGCACCATCCTGTTCGTCTCGCACGATCTGGAAGAGGCGATGCGCATCGGCACCCGGATCGCGATCATGGAAGGCGGCAAGGTCGTACAGGTCGGCACGCCCCAGCAAATCATCACCAATCCCGCCGACGACTATGTGCGGGCGTTCTTCGAAGGCATCGACACCAGCCGCTATCTGACGGCCGGCGACCTGATGCAGACCGACGCCGTGCCGCTCATGCAGCATTCGCCGCAGATCGACGCCTCGAGCGTGGCCGCGACGCTCAACGGCAGCGCCGAATACGCCTTCGTGCTCGACAGCGAGCGCAAGTTCCGCGGCTTCGTGTGCCGCGATGCGATGGGCAGCGCGTCGCCGCAGCTCAATCACATCGAGTGCATCCGCCGCACCACGCCGTTAGACGACGTCGTCGAACGCGTGGTGGCAAGCCGTGCGCCGCTGCCGGTCGTCGAAGCGGACGGCTCCTACTGCGGTTCGGTCAACAAGACGAACGTGCTGAACGTTCTCACGCGCCATCGAGGTTCCCATGTCTGAAGTCATTCCACTTGGCGCCTGGGTCGATCACGGCGTTCACTACCTGCTCGACCACGACGCAAAAACCTTCGATTCCATCGGCAAGGTCATCGAGAGTTTTGCCGCGCTGATCGAGCACGGCCTGCAAGCGGTGCCGATGTGGGCGCTGATGGCGTTTTTCGTCGGTGTCGGCTTGTGGCGGGTGGGCTGGCGTTTCGCGCTGTTCACGTTGCTGGCGATGCTGCTGATCTACGGCACCGGCTTCTGGGATCAGATGGTGATCACGCTCGGTCTCACGCTCTCGTCGACCTTGATCAGCCTGTTGCTCGGCGTGCCGCTCGGCATCTGGACCGCGAAGAGCCGCACCGTCGAAATGATGGTGCGCCCCGTGCTCGATCTGATGCAGACCATGCCCGCGTTCGTCTACCTGATTCCGGCGGCCATGCTGTTCGGTCTCGGCCGCGTGCCGGGGATTCTTTCCACGGTGATCTTCGCCATGCCGCCTGCTGTGCGTCTCACGTCGCTCGGCATCAAGCATGTGAATCGCGAAATCGTCGAAGCAGGGCAGGCGTTCGGCTGCACGCCCCTGCAATTGCTCTACAAGGTGCAGTTTCCGAACGCACTGCCGTCGATCATGACCGGCGTGAACCAGACCATCATGATGGCGCTCTCGATGGTGATCATCGCCTCGATGGTCGGCGCGGGCGGTCTCGGCAACGACGTGCTGGCGAGTATTCAGCGGCTCGATATCGGCCTTGGTTTCGAAAGCGGTCTCTCGGTGGTGATGCTGGCGATCATTCTCGACCGCATCACGGAAAGCTTCGGCCGCTCGCCTGGCACGGCGCGGGCGCCTCTGTTGTCGGGCTTGCGCAGCGTCATGAAGGTGCGCCGGGCGCCGGCGGCACAGCACGGCTGAGCCGCCTATGAAGCGCGACGCGATCTCTCCTGTTGTTGAGGCTCCATCAGACTCGCCGCTGTCCGGGCTCGCGCACTTCGGCTTTCTGACGCTGCCGAACTTTTCGATGATCGCGTTCACGAGCGCGGTCGAGGTGCTGCGCATGGCCAACTACGTGGGTCGCGCGCAGCACTACACATGGTCGGTGATTACGCCGGACGGCGAACCGGCGCGGGCGAGTAACGGCATCACCGTGAAGCCGACCACGACGCTGGTCGAAGCGGGCATGCCCGATGTGCTGATCGTCTGTGCCGGCTGGCATGTGCGCGACTACGTGGACGAGACGATCATCGCCTTGCTGCAAGATGTTGCGTCGAAGGGCATTCCGCTTGGCGGTATTTGCACGGGACCGTACGCGCTGCTGGCTGCGAATCTGCTCGACGGTTATCGCTGTACCGTGCATTGGGAAGACATGTCCCCGTTGCACAAGAGTTACCCGCACGTGCGTTTTGCCGATGAACTGTTCGTGATCGACCGTGACCGGATGACCTGCACCGGCGGCACCGCGCCACTCGATCTGATGCTGAACCTGGTCGGCATGCGCCTTGGCCATGCCGTCGCCGCGCAAGTGTCAGAGCAGTTCATCGTCGAGCGGATTCGCGGGTCGACGGATTATCAGCATATTCCCGTCGACGCGCGGGTCGGCTTCTCGCGAGCGGAATTGATCGAAGTCGTGCGCTTGATGGAAGCGAATATCGAAGAGCCGTTGTCGCTCGACGAACTCGCGCGGCTCGTGCATCTGTCGCAACGCCATTTGCAGCGGATGTTCAAGATGTTTCTGAGCGTATCGCCGACGCACTATTACCTGACGCTGCGTTTGCGTCGTGCGCGTGAACTGTTGCGCAATACGGATGCGTCGATCGCGCGGGTAACGGCTGTGTGCGGTTTTCATTCGCCGTGCCATTTCAGTAAGGCCTATCGCGCGCAGTTTGGTCACGCGCCGAGTGTAGAGAGACGGTTGTCTGCGTAGATGAGTCTGCATGAGTGAGTTGACGTCAATGAAGTCGACGCAAGAAGTCGCACTTTGAAAATCCGATTATTAAAACCAGTGAAGCATCAATCACCCAAAGGGAACGCCATGAAACGTTTGTGGGCTGCGTCGTTGTGCGCGCTGTCGGTGTCATCTGTCCTTGCCGCGGAACCTGCCACCTGCCGGGACGTCCGGTTCGCCGACGTCGGCTGGACCGATATCGCGGCGACGACCGGTCTCGCTTCGACCGTGCTGGAAGGGCTCGGCTACAAGCCGACCAAAACCATCGCTTCGGTGCCGATCACCTTTGCGGGGGTGAAGAGCAAGCAGATCGATGTGTTCCTCGGCTACTGGTCGCCGACCATGGACCCGATGATCGATCCGTTCAAGAAGGCCGGCCAGCTCACCGTGCTGCCTACGCCGAACCTGACTGGAGCGAAATACACGCTGGCCGTGCCGGACTACGCGTATCAGGCGGGCATCAAAACCTTCGCCGACATCGCGAAGAACTACGACAAGCTCGACGGCAAGATTTATGGCATAGAACCGGGTAACGACGGCAATGCGCTGATCAAGAAGATGATCGACAGCAACCAGTACGGTCTTGGCAAGTTCAAGCTGGTGGAGTCGAGCGAGGCGGGCATGCTGGTCGAAGTGAATCGCGCGGTTCGCGACAAGAAGCCGATCGTGTTCCTCGGCTGGGAACCGCATCCGATGAACGTGCAGATGAAGATCGATTACCTGTCCGGCGGTGACGACGTGTTCGGCCCGAACTACGGCGAAGCCAGAGTGCTGACGGTCACACCGAACGATTACTCGGCGCGTTGTCCGAACGTCGCGAAGCTCGTGTCGAACCTGCAGTTCACGACGGATATCGAGAACCACGTGATGCTGCCGATCACGAACAAGACGGATCCGAACAAAGCGGCGAAGGACTGGCTGAAGGCGAATCCGGCTGTGCTCGACAAGTGGCTTGCCGGCGTGAAGACCTTTGACGGGAAGGATGGGTTGCCGGCGGTGAAGGCCTACGTTGCGGGGAAGTGAAGGGGTTGACTGAACGCCGGACCCACCGCCCGAAACTCAAGCTCGGCACCGGCAACAATTGCGTTTGACACTGGCGTGTGCTCCGGCCGCCAAACCACACGGTTTGGCTCGACCGGACGCACGCGCCGACACGACGTGTCAACACGCCGGATGACGCCGAACGGACCGTGACGCAAGGTTACGTCCCGATTTCGGTGAAAACCATAAAGGCTGTGAAGTTTTGTAAAAATAGGACAAAAGCAGACTGCTCTCATAGCAGTTTTCTTCGTCTTCCGTTAATTTCATCACGAGACAACAAAAAGGACTACTCGTGATGTCAGAGACCGAACGACTTATCGTGATAGGGCTGAGGCCCGGCTGCCACGCCATTTCCCTTTTTTCGTCACGCCCCTGACCCAGCTCGGGTTAGCCATGGGGCGAGCAGACGATCCTTTTCCTGCTTGTAACGCATGAACCGTCCGCCCGAGCCGGCCTTGGTGCGACGACGTATGACTCAAGATCATGTCCATTCCTATCCAGTCCCGCACTTTGGCGGTTTCGGGTTCCGCGTTGCCCACCCGTGGCCTCGATGGTTTGCCGGTCCTCTGTCCGGTGCGCCTACGCGGCACCGAAACGCTCGGCGAACTGTTCGAGTACACGCTCGTATTGAAGACGGCAGACGCGCTAGCCTTTGCTCCGAGTGTTGCAGCGAACATCGAACTCGACAGGCTGATCGGCACCGAGGTTACTGTGGCGATCGAGCTCGAAGGCAACGGCCGGTTCGTTCAAGACATATCGGGGCAAACTGACTCGGGGAATGCCGGTGCGCAGACTCGAGAAATCACCGGCGTCGTTACGTCCGCGCGCATTGTGCGCGAGGAAGGCCGCTCGATCGTTTGCGAATTGGTGCTGCGCCCGTGGCTCTGGCTTGCCACGAAGAACCAGAATTGCCGGTTGTTCCAGGACCTCGACGTCGTGGAAATCACGGATGCGGTGCTGTCAGCCTATACGTTCCCCGTCGAGAAACGTCTGTTCGGACCCGGTCCACGCACGCCGTACCCCAGGCGTGATATCCAGTGCCAGCACTGGGAAAGCGACTGGACGTTTCTTCAACGGCTCTGGGAGGAGTGGGGCATCTATTACTGGTTCGAACATGGCGACGGCAAACACCGCCTGGTGCTTGCCGACGCGATGGCCGCGAACCATCCGCAAGACGAGGGGTATCGCACGATCCGTTATCAAGGGCCTACGGGTCAGCGGCTCGATAAGGAGCACGTCCACGCACTTGCGGTGCAAAACAGTCTGACGGCTGGATCCGTCTCGAGCGTCGACTACGATTACACGCGGCCCCACGCGGACTTGACGGCTAGATACGAAGACCCGCGCGACACCGCGCAGGCACGGCAGGCAATTTACGCGTGGGGCGATTTTGCGCAGCCGCAGGCGGGTGCAACGGGGCTTACGGGCGAGCATAACCAGCCACAGCGCGAAGCTGAACATCTATCGAGAGTGCGATTGCAGGCGTTTCGCTGCGGCGGATTGCGGGCGAAGGGCCAGGGCAACTTGCGCAGCCTCGTGGTCGGCCGGACCTTCGCGCTGACGCATTATCCGCAGACGGCCGCAAACCGTGAATACCTTGTGGTTTCCGCGACGCTCGATATCGAGGAGACCGGCGAGGCAAGCGGTACGGGGCAGCGCTACCGTTGCACGACGGACTTCGAGATTGAGCCGGCTAGCGAGACATTCCGGCTCGCCAGGACTATTGAGAAACCGCGCACGTCTGGTCCACAAAGCGCCATGGTGGTCGGTCCTGAGAACCAGGAAATCTGGACTGATGCCTATGGCCGGGTGAAGGTGCAATTTAACTGGGACCGGCGGGGCTTGCACGACCAGCGTTCGAGTTGCTGGGTGCGCGTGTCGTCACCGTGGCAGGGCAACCAGTTCGGCGCGACGCATCTGCCTCGTATCGGTGAGGAAGTGCTCGTCGATCACCTTAACGGTGATCCTGACCTGCCGATCGTGACAGGCCGCGTCGCCAACGCGTTCCAGCTACCGGCATGGAAACTGCCGGACAACCAGGCGCTGTCCGGGTTTCGCAGCCGCGAGCTTGGTGGTGGCCGAGCGAATCACTTTGTGCAGGACGATACCTCGGGCGAAATCCAGACACAACTGTCCAGCGATCACGGCGCCTCGCAACTGAGCCTCGGCTTCCTGCGGCGCGTTCTCGGCAACAAGGGGCGGCAGGACGCGCGTGGCGAAGGCTATGAACTGCGTACGGATTTTTGGGGCGTGCTGCGCGCCGCGAAAGGGATGCTCATAACGACGGAGGCACGACCCAACGCACGATCCTACGTCAAGGACATGAGCGAAACGATGGCGCGGCTCGAGCAGGCCCATAGACTCCACGAAGGCTTGACTGGACTCGTGCAGGAGCATGGCGCACAGCAGCAGGGCGCTGACCAGAGCGCGCTCACCAAGGCGATCAAGACACAGAACGATGGGCTCCGCGGTGCCGCACCGACGAGTGACAGCCCATTCCCCGAGTTTGCGGAACCGCATCTGACGCTCTCGAGCCCCGCGGGCATCCAGACCACCACGGCAGGCAGCACGCACCTCGCGAGCGATGAGAACCTCGCGCTGACGACCGGAGGCCATGTCGCCGTGGTAGCTGGTACATCGTTTTTTGCGAGCGTTGCGAATGCTTTCTCGCTGTTTGTGCACAAGCTCGGTATCAGGCTCGTCGCCGCGTCAGGGAAGGTGCGTGTCGAGGCGCAGAACGACCGCGTCGAAATCATTGCCCAACGGGCGGTCGAGATCATGAGTACGGACGGCTGGATCGAGTTGAAGGCGAAACGGGGCATCCGCATCAACGGTGGCGGTTCGGAAGTGGAGATCACGCGGAACGGCATTGTCGGCTCTACCGAGGGCCGGTCACTGGTGCATGCGGCCAGCCACGCTTGTGTGGGGCCGATGACAAAACCCATCGTCTTTCCGGGGCGTCCCGAACGATTCTGCGAGCGCTGCTTCCTGATCGCCGCGCGATCGGGTAGTGCGATCGTGCCGCAGTGATACGAGCGCCCGCCATGAACGACTCTATCCGCGAATTTGTCCTGTTCGATGCCGCAATCCTGCAAGCATCGGCGCACTTCGACGCATTGATTCGCTGTCGAGCTGCGGTCTCCCTGTACGGTGATTTGTCTTCATACGATTCGCACCGGTTCGGTCCGTGGCTGCTCGAGGGCAGCACTTTTGATGCGATCGTGCCAGCGAATACATCGCTCGCGGTGCCGTGGCGATACGGCATCAGTCGATTGACCACTGGGGCAGACCTGAGTGAGCTCGTCGCGCACTTCGAATCGCAACGCACTATCGCGATGGCTGCCGGTGACCGCTACTACTTGAGATTTGCCGACACGCGCGCGCTTGCCACGTTGGAGCGGGTGCTGACATCCGGACAGACACGGCAGTTGAAAGGACCGGTTGCCCATTGGTGGTACCTGGACCGATTTGACGCGGAGCGGGAGTTCGGCGAAGCGGTGACGAGCGAACCGCGTCGTCAAAACATGATCGTGTTGTCGGAGGCGCAGGGCGAGCGTCTGCTCGAACTGCAGTTCGCTCAGGCGCTGGCTGACGATGTGCACGCGAGTAGCGGCGGCGATCTTGCCCCACATCTCGTTGCCGCGCAATACCAGCAGATTGAGGTGGCCGCGTTGTTCGTCCTGGAGCAGGGTATCGAACCGTTCGAAGTGCAGCGGCATGTTGCTGCTGTCGCTGTGAAGACCGGTGGCGCACTGCTGACGGATGCGCGATTTCTGGAGGCGGTCAGGTCGGCGCGTACTTCAGGGCGTTGGCACGAATTGATGAAGTGGCGCGGTGTTTAGAAAGCCTGGGCTTGGAGTTGAGGATGAGAAAACGTTTTTGCCGAAGCGTGGTAGGCGCATTCGGGCTGGCCTTGATGAGTGCGCTTGCTGCCTGCCAGTCGCCGGGCAAGGAGCCGACTTTTGGGGCAGACCTGACCGGCATCGATCATCTGGCTGATTACCTTAGCGTGTCTGATTTTTCGGTGAATGGCGCATGGGGCGCTCAGGCAGGTAAGGGGGGACGTACGACTTGTTGCGCTGTCATTCCAGAGAAATGGCATCCGGGCTTAAAGGCGCATGTGAAGTGGAGCGTAAGCGACTGGAAGCACGGTGGTGGCGACGCCCATGAGGCCGACGTGCCGGTCGACCAGTACTCGAAGCTGGGCCATATGTGGGTGCATTTCCTCGCCGATGGTTCGGTGCGGGTCGTGGTGTCCGATATCGGCCCGTATGCAACTGATTATCCCGGGCCGCACGATCTGATTCCGCAGAAACATCCGTGGGATGACTATCCGCAATCTTGGGTCAAGAAGCGTCCCAGCCTGGTTGAGCCGGCCAGTGAGGGTGCAGAGTGAGCCGCGGTATTTAAGAACTGAGCCAAGAATTGAAGATGATGAAACGTTTTTTTCGCGGCTCTGCGGTCGCATTCGGGCTGGCCTTGATGAGTGCGCTTGCTGCCTGCCAGTCGCCGGGCAAGGAGCCGACTTTCGGGGCAGACCTGACCGGAATTGATCATCTGGCCGATTACCTTAGCGTGTCTGATTTTTCGGTAAATGGCGCATGGGGCGCTCAGGCAGGCAAGGGAGGAAGTACGACTTGTTGCGCTGTCATTCCGGAGAAGTGGCATCCCGGCTTAAAGGCCCATGTGAAGTGGAGCGTAAGCGACTGGAAGCACGGTGGCGGTGATTTCCATGAGGCTGACGTGCCGGTCGACCAGTACTCAAGGCTGGGTCATATGTGGGTCCATTTCCTCGCCGATGGTTCGGTGCGGATCGTGGTGTCAGATTTCGGGCCGTATGCGCCTGACTATCCCGGGCCGCACGACCCGATTCCGCAGAAATATCCGTGGAAGCAGTACCCGCCGCCTACTCGTAAGGGACCGACATTCTCGGAAGACGAAGTCGAAAAGTACAACCTGCGTTAGCAGGACTCTGACCATGACTGACAACAAAGGCCTGCCATGCGCCGCAGAACATTCGATGAATACCGATGGTGCGGTGAGACCGTACCGAGCATGTGGCTGTACGGAATTGTCCGCCACTGTCGTTAGAACCGCACGAACGGATTACGTGGCGTGCTGTTCAGAAAGACTGGGCTTGGAGCTAAGGATGAAAAAAATCAGACGGTGGCGGCGCGTCGTGAGGTTCGGATTCATTGTCGCCATCGTGCTTATGGCCTCCTCGGTTTCTGCGTCGATGGGTGGCATCGACCATCTGCCAGATTACCTGAGCGTGTCGAATTTTTCAGTTAACGGCGCGGCGGGTTTCCAGGCGGCTGACGGGAACGTTAGCGTCCCCGGCCCGTCGATGCCTCGCAAGTGGCAGCCGGGGCTGACTGTCCACGTGAAATGGACAATCAGCGACTGGAGGCACGGTGGTGGCAGTAATTATGAAGCTGACGTGCCAGTCGACCCATACGCCGAACCTGGGAACGTCTACGTGCATTTTCTGGCCAATGGCAACGTCCGCGTCGTAGTGTCGAACTATTACCCCTGGAGTCCGAAGTACCCTGGTCCGCACGATCCGATTCCGCAGAAACAACCGTGGAATGACTTTCCGCAATCTTGGGTGGACCGTCGATCAGTATCCGAACGCCTTAAAAATATGGATATGCAACCAAAACCGCAAACTCCCGCCAGCCCTGAAGGTAAGTAGAGGTTAGTAAGGAACCGTATTGATGACAGATAGTGTAAGTCTGCTGCGCGCCGCAGCGCATCCCATGACTACAACTGGCGTGCAAGCGACCGCGCCGACCATGCGGTGCCATGCGGAGAAGTGCGAATTCTCACTGCATATCGGTTTGTTTTTCGACGGTACCGGTAACAATCAGGATTGGGTTGAACCGGGGACGGGAGGCAGCCAACTGGAACGCCACAAGGACAGCAACGTGGCACGCCTGTTTCGTGCTTATCCGGACACCGCTTTGGAGGGATACTACCGACACTACATACCCGGCGTCGGCACACCATTCGACAAAATTGGTGAAGATTCATCCAGCACGTGGGGCATGGGTTTCGGCGCTGGAGGCGATGCGCGCATTGTGTTTGCACTGCTGTCGGTATTAAACACGCTGCACGGTTCAATCGACAGCGGCAATCGGCCAATGATTTCCGCAGAAAGCGTCAAGGCGCTGTCCAGAAACAACTGGCTACCGCAGCAGACGGGCAATGGAGAGAACGCCAACCCGTTATCTCCGTCCGACCAGTTCGCGCTTGACCAGGTCGGCATGAAAGATCAGGGTGGTCTGCTGACGATGAATGGCTTCACGTATCGCACGAAGTTTCTCAAGGCACAGTTCGTCCAACTCGCACAGAAAATCAGTGACACTCAGCACCCGAAACTGGTTGAGGTCTTCATCGACGTGTTCGGCTTCAGCCGCGGTGCAGCGCAAGCACGCGTGTTCTGTAATTGGCTGGACGAATGCTTCGAGGGTGACACACTGGCGGGCGTGACCTCCCATATCCGCTTTCTCGGCATTTTCGACACGGTGGCCGCCGTTGGACTGGGGCCTGCCGCCGGCAGATGGGCCAACGGCCACAATGCTTGGGGAGAGCCCAAAAATCCGCGGATTTCGCCGCGGGTTCGTCACTGTGAGCATTACGCCGCCATGCACGAGCAGCGTGAATCGTTCCCACTTGAGGATGTGCAGGCGCCTGGTGATGCGATGCCTCCGAACTGCCGACAATTCCGTTTCCCGGGCATGCACTCGGACTTGGGTGGTGGCTATCTTCCGGACGAGCAGGGCAAGAACAAGCGTGCGGATGACAGCAAGCTTTCGCAGGTACCGTTGAATATGATGTATGACGCGGGCCGTGCCGCGGGTGTGCCGCTGGAAATGGACATAGCGTTTTCGCGAAGCGACCGGTGGGATCCGTTTCTGATCAGTGACACGCTCAGGTCGGCCTATCTCTCCTTCATGAGGGCCAACGGCACCACCACCCGCCAAATCGCCGACTGCCTTATCGACATCCTCGCGTGGCGCTTCCGCTTCCGCGACAGCTACGGAACATTGCCGTTCGTTCAGCAAGCAACGCAAACCGAGCAAAGCGACCTGCTCGGCGCGCACAATGTGTTCCTGAAGGACATCCGCGAGATCGACGATGCCGAGCACCGGGTCTATTACGCACGCGAAGGCGTCGCCACGTCGAAACTCTCCCTGAGCGGACAAATCTTCCGGCAATCGGCTGCTGAAAATCATCTGACCCAGGCGCATGAAGCGCACGCCAGCATCCCGCGTGATAGACGGCACATTTACGAACTGGTCAGGACCCGCAAGCTCAGCCCGGTCGAACTCGACTTCTTCAGCGAATACTGTCACGACTCTTTCGCAGGCTTCAAACCATTCGACAACTGGCCTGGCCGCGCTCTTTCGCGCAATGGGCCGTGGGAAAGCGGCGGTTACCTGAAGTTTCGCACCCGTTATGCGGGCGAAAGTCTGCGGCTCGCGCTGCTCGAATCCATTTCAGAGGTTTCTTCCGCCGAGGTGTAAGCGACACGAACACGACGTCGGTGCGCGCGTCACGCTTGCCGCACGCCGCGTAGTTGAACCGGGTGCAACCATGCCAGACAATAAATACCACCCTCAAATTGCCTGAGCCCGCCCCGGGAAAGTTTCGTCATAGCCTGAGCCGTCATCGACTTCAGCCGCCGTACCGCGTTGCTCGCGGTACATCATCGGCGGCAAACCGAACTGCTTGCGGAATTCGCGGCCCAGATGCGAGGCGTCGGAAAAGCCGCAACTCGACGCGATATCCGCCACTGTTTTATCCGAACTCGTCAGCAGCCAGGCTGCAGTGCGCAAACGCACCTGCTTCGCATAGGCCTGCGGCGCCTTACCGGTTTGCGCCTTGAAGAGCCGTTCGAGCTGACGCGGCGACAGATCGAGTTTGCGCGCCAGTTCGTCGAGCGATAACGATCGCCCCACATGCTGCTCCATCAGCAGAATCGCGCGCTTTACCTTCGGATGCGCGGCGGGCGCCAACCCCGGCGGATGCGGCTGCGGCGCATTACCCTTCTGCATGTCGTCCACCAGGAGAATCCGCAACGCCTTCTGCACCGTGGCCGTTTCAAAGTGGCGCAGCAGAATCGCGGCCGCCACGTCGATCGACGCCCGCCCACCGGAGCACGTAATGCGCCGGCGGTCGATCACAAATAGCCGATCCGCCACCAACGCCTCCTCGTTGACCGCCGGAAAGCGTTCGATGAAATCCCAGTAGTGAAACCAGCTCACGCAGATGCGGTGGCCTTCCAGCACGCCTGCGCGCATCAGTGAGAACACGCCGGTGCACATGCCGACGAGCGTCGCATCGGTGGCGGCGGCGCGGCGGATGAAGGCCAGCGTCGCATCGTTCGCGGCCGGCCCCGAATGCAGCAGGCCGCCCACCACGACGACGTAATCGAAGGGCTCGGCGTTGTCGAACGTCTCCCACGGCGTGATCTGGATCCCGCAACTCGCACGCACCGGAGCGAGGGTTTCCCCTATCACGCTCCACGAGCAGCGCACGGGCTTGCTGAAGTCGCCTTCGTCCGCAGACAGGCGCAACAGGTCGACGAAACCCGAGAACGCCGTCAGCGTGAAGTTCGGCAGCAGGATGATGCCGAAGCGGATGCGTTGCTTCGAGGTGCCGTCGATCGATTGAAGGGGAAGCGGTTCAGCGGAATTCATGCGTGCAGCCGGCAAGGGAAAAGGGTTGAAACAAGCATAGCACCGGGGACAGGGGCGCTTAAGCTGCCCCTGTCGCAAATGCGTCAGAAGTCATCGCAAATCCGCCGCAGCGCTTGGCCGGCGGCCCGCTTGACGCCACTATCCCACTGTCATGCCGTTTTTATTCTATCGGTCCAATTTGACGTGCGGTGCAATAGGGGCTAGTTCAAGCCAAACCCGGCACCCTAAGTATCGCAACGTATAAGGCACGCCATGAACGTCAGCGTCTTCGATCTGTTCAAGATCGGCATCGGTCCCTCAAGCTCGCACACGGTCGGGCCGATGATCGCTGCGTGCCGCTTCGCCTCGCATATCGAAGACGCCAATCTGCTGAGCTTCGTGCGTCGCGTCAAGGTCGAGCTGTTCGGCTCGCTCGGTGCGACCGGGAAAGGGCATGGCACGGACAAGGCGGTGCTGCTCGGCCTCGAAGGCAATCTGCCCGATCTGATCGACCCGGACGTGATCGAACCGCGCCTGCAGGCGATTCGCGAAACGAAGCAACTGGTGCTGCTCGGCAAGCATCCGGTCAAATTCGACGAGCGCGAGCAGCTCGGCTTCTTCCGCAAGCTGATGCCGGGCGCGCCGGGCTCGAGCATCGTGCATCCGAACGGCATGCGTTTTCAGGCCTTCGACGAAAACGGCCAGTTGCTGGTGGAGAAAGAGTATTACTCGATCGGCGGCGGCTTTGTGATCAATCGCGAAGGCGACCGCGTCAATGGCCTGCGCGCTGGCGCCGAAGTGCCGTTCCCGTTCCGGACCGGCGACGATCTGATGCGTGTGTGCCGCGAAACCGGTTTGTCGATCGCCGAGGTCACGCTGCGCAACGAATGCGCTTCGCGCACCGAACAGGAAGTGCGCGAAGGGCTGCTGACGATCTGGCGCGTCATGTCCGCCTGTGTCGAACGTGGCTGCAAGGTGCGTGGCGAGTTGCCCGGCCCGATGCACGTGAAGCGCCGCGCGGCCGACCTGTGCGCGCAATTGCGTTTCCGTTCGGAAGAATCGCTGCGCGATCCGCTGTCGATGCTCGACTGGGTCAATCTCTACGCCATGGCCGTGAACGAAGAAAACGCCGCGGGCGGGCGCGTCGTCACGGCGCCGACCAACGGCGCGGCCGGCGTGATTCCCGCAGTGCTGCATTACTACGTGAAGTTCATGCATGCGTCGAACGACGAAGGCATCGTCACCTTCCTGCTGACCGCTGCGGCAATCGGCATCATCTACAAGGAAACCGCTTCGATCTCGGGCGCCGAGGTGGGCTGCCAGGGCGAGGTCGGCGTTGCGTGCTCGATGGCCGCCGCGGCGCTGGCCGCCGTGATGGGCGGCACGCCGACGCAAGTGGAAAACGCCGCCGAGATCGGCATGGAACACAACCTCGGCATGACCTGCGACCCGGTTGGCGGGCTCGTGCAGATTCCCTGTATCGAACGTAACGCGATGGGCGCGATCAAGGCGCTCAACGCGGCGCGCATGGCGATGAAGGGCGACGGCCAGCACTACGTGTCGCTCGATAACGTGATCAAGACGATGCGTGAAACCGGCGCGGACATGAAGACCAAATACAAGGAGACGTCGCGCGGTGGACTCGCCGTGAACGTCATCGAGTGTTGAACAAGTTAAGAATCAAAGAGTAACAACAGGACCCAAAGGACCAACAATGAGCCGCTATTCGATATTCAGCCTGTTGCGCAACGGGATGTCGTATCACGAGAACTGGGAGCGTCAGTGGAAGAGCCCGGAGCCCAAGCGTGAATACGACGTCGTGATCGTCGGCGGCGGCGGGCATGGCCTCGCCACTGCCTATTACCTCGCGAAGGAGCATGGCGTGCGCAATATCGCCGTGCTGGAGAAAGGCTGGATCGGTGGCGGCAATACCGCGCGCAATACGACCATCGTGCGCTCGAATTACCTGTGGGACGAATCGGCCGCGCTCTACGAGAAGGCGATGAAGCTGTGGGAAGGTCTGTCGCAAGACCTGAACTACAACGTGATGTTCAGCCAGCGCGGCGTGATGAACCTCGCGCACACATTGCAGGACGTGCGCGACACCGAGCGCCGCGTGAATGCAAACCGGCTGAACGGCGTGGATGCCGAATTCCTCACGCCGGAGCAGATCAAGGAAATCGAGCCGACCATCAATCTGAACAGCCGCTATCCGGTGCTCGGCGCGTCGATTCAACGCCGTGGCGGTGTAGCGCGCCACGATGCGGTGGCGTGGGGCTTCGCACGCGGGGCGGATCAGCATGGTGTCGATATCGTGCAGAACTGCCAGGTCACGGGGATTCGCCGCGACGGCAGCCAGGTGGTCGGCGTGGATACCACCAAGGGTTTCATCAAGGCGAAGAAGGTTGCGGTGGTTGCGGCGGGTAATACGTCGTCGCTCGCCGATATGGCGGGTATCCGCTTGCCTCTGGAGAGCCATCCTTTGCAGGCTTTGGTCTCGGAGCCGATCAAACCGGTCGTCAATACGGTGGTGATGTCGAACGCGGTGCACGCGTACATCAGCCAGTCAGACAAGGGCGATCTGGTGATCGGTGCGGGCGTCGATCAGTACACTGGCTTCGGTCAGCGCGGCAGCTTTCAGATCATCGAAGGCACGCTCGAAGCGATCGTTGAAATGTTCCCGGTGTTTTCGCGTGTGCGGATGAACCGCCAGTGGGGCGGCATCGTGGACGTGTCGCCGGATGCGTGCCCGATCATCAGCAAGACCGACGTGAAGGGGCTTTATTTCAATTGCGGCTGGGGCACGGGCGGCTTCAAGGCGACGCCTGGTTCGGGTTGGGCCTATGCACACACGATCGCGAAGGACGAGCCGCATCCGCTGAACGCGCCGTTTTCGCTGGATCGTTTTTACACCGGTCATCTGATCGACGAGCACGGCGCTGCCGCTGTTGCCCACTGACTTTGCAATGAATTGCTTGGGACCGGAGTAAGCGCTAAAGCGCCAACTCCGGTCGACACAGGAGAACCAGATGCTGCTGATCGAATGCCCTTGGTGCGGACCACGCGCCGAAACCGAATTTTCCTGCGGCGGCGAAGCCGATATTGCGCGTCCGCTCGACACCGACAAGCTCACCGACAAGGAATGGGGCGACTACCTGTTCATGCGCAAGAATTCGCGCGGCGTGCATCGCGAGCAATGGATGCACACGCAAGGATGCCGCCGCTGGTTCAAGGCCCAGCGCGACACCGTGAGCTACGAGATTCAGGGCTACGAGACGTTCGAACGTCCGCTGCTCGCGATGGACAGCAACGAGGCTAACGCACAAGACAAGGCACACGAGGGCAAGGCACCATGAGCCAGAAAGACCGACTCCCCAGCGGCGGGCGCATCAACCGCGCGATCGTACTGAACTTCACGTTCAACGGGCGCAAGTATCAGGGCTATCAGGGCGACACGCTCGCGTCCGCGCTGCTCGCGAACGGCGAACACTTCGTGGCGCGTAGCTGGAAGTACCACCGGCCGCGCGGCATCGTGACGGCGGGTGTGGAAGAGCCGAATGCGGTCGTGCAGCTCGAAACCGGGGCATACACGGTGCCGAACGCGCGCGCGACTGAAGTGGAGTTGTATCAGGGACTCGTCGCGACCAGCGTGAACGCGCAGCCGAGCATCGAGAAAGACCGCATGGCGATCAACCAGAAGTTCGCACGCTTCATTCCGGCGGGCTTCTACTACAAGACCTTCATGTGGCCGCGCAAATTCTGGCCGAAATATGAGGAAGTGATTCGCGATGCAGCCGGTCTCGGCAAGGCGCCTGAGCAAACCGATGCGGACCGCTACGACAAGTGCTTTGCGCATTGCGACGTGTTGGTGGTCGGCGGTGGTCCGACGGGGCTGGCGGCTGCGCATGCGGCGGCATTGTCCGGCGCACGCGTGACGCTGATCGACGATCAGCCGGAACTCGGCGGCTCGCTGCTGTCGTGCCGTGCGGAGATCGACGGCAAACCGGCGCTGCAATGGGTCCACAAGATCGAGGACGAGTTGCGGCAGATGCCCGATGTGAAGATCCTGTGCCGCAGCACCGCATTCGGTTACCAGGACCATAACCTCATCACCGTCACGCAGCGGCTCACCGAGCATCTGCCGGTGTCGCAGAGAAAGGGTACGCGCGAACTGATGTGGAAGATCCGTGCGAAACGCGTGATTCTCGCAACAGGCGCGCATGAGCGGCCGATCGTGTTCGGCAACAACGATCTGCCGGGCGTGATGCTGGCCTCGGCTGTGTCGACCTATCTGCATCGCTATGCGGTGCTGCCGGGCCGCAATGCCGTGGTGTTCACGAACAACGACGACGGCTATCAATGCGCGCTCGATCTGAAAGCGGCCGGTGCCCAGGTGACGGTCGTCGATCCGCGCGCGGCCGAATCGAAGGGCACGCTGCCCGCGCTCGCACGGCGCTATGGTGTCAAGGTAATGAACGGTGTGGCTGTGACAGCGGCGCACGGCAAGCTGCGGGTTGCCTCGGTCGAAGTCGCGTCGTATTCGAACGGACAGGTCGGGGCGAAGCAGGGCGAGCTGCCCTGCGAGCTGCTCGCGATGTCCGGTGGCTGGAGTCCGGTGCTGCATCTGTTCGCGCAATCGGGCGGCAAGGCGCACTGGCATGACGACAAGGCGTGCTTCGTGCCGGGCAAAGCGATGCAGGCGGAGACCAGCGTTGGTGCGTGTGCCGGTGATTTCACGCTGGGACAGGGGATTCGCTTCGCGGTCGATGCCGGTGTCGAGGCGGCGGGTGCGGCGGGTCACATCGTTGCGCGGCCGAACCCGGTGCACGTGGCCGAGGTTACCGAAACGAAGATGCAACCGCTGTGGCTCGTCGGTGGCCGCGAACTCGCAACGCGCGGGCCTAAGCAGTTCGTCGACTTCCAGAACGACGTGTCGGCAGCCGATATTTTCCTCGCGGCGCGCGAAGGTTTCGAATCGGTCGAACACGTGAAGCGCTATACGGCGATGGGCTTCGGCACCGATCAGGGCAAGCTCGGCAACATCAACGGCATGGCGATTCTCGCGCAGGCACTCGGCAAGACGATTCCCGAAACCGGCACGACGACGTTCCGCCCGAACTACACGCCGGTTACGTTCGGCACGTTTGCAGGCCGCGAGCTGGGTGAGTTTCTCGATCCGGTGCGTAAGACCGCGGTGCACGAATGGCACGTGGAAAACGGCGCGGCGTTCGAGGACGTCGGCAACTGGAAGCGTCCCTGGTACTTCGCGAAGGCCGGCGAGGACATGCATGCCGCAGTGGCGCGCGAGTCGCTCGCGGTGCGCACGAGCGTCGGCATTCTCGACGCTTCGACGCTCGGCAAGATCGACATCCAGGGCCCCGATGCGGCGAAGCTGCTGAACTGGGTCTACACGAATCCGTGGAGCAAACTGGAAGTCGGCAAATGCCGCTATGGCCTGATGCTCGACGAAAACGGCATGATCTTCGACGACGGCGTGACCGTGCGTCTCGCCGACCAGCACTACATGATGACGACCACCACAGGCGGCGCGGCACGCGTGCTGACGTGGCTCGAACGCTGGCTGCAAACCGAGTGGCCGGACATGCGCGTGCGGCTCGCTTCCGTGACGGATCATTGGGCGACGTTTGCCGTGGTCGGCCCGAACAGCCGCAAGGTCTTGCAGAAGGTCTGCCACGACATCGACTTTGCGAACGCGGCGTTCCCGTTCATGAGCTATCGCGAAGGCACCGTGGCGGGTGCGGCATCGCGCGTGATGCGGATCAGCTTCTCGGGCGAACTGGCTTATGAAGTGAACGTTCCTGCGAACGTTGGTCGCGCGGTGTGGGAGGCGCTGATGGCCGCAGGCGCGGAATTCGACATCACGCCGTATGGCACCGAAACCATGCACGTGCTGCGTGCGGAGAAGGGCTACATCATCGTCGGCCAGGACACGGATGGGTCGATGACACCGTACGATCTCGGCATGGGCGGGCTGGTCGCGAAGTCGAAAGACTTCCTCGGCAAGCGTTCATTGACGCGCTCGGATACGGCGAAGGCGGGGCGTAAGCAACTGGTCGGACTGCTCGCGGACGATCCGTCGTTCGTGATCCCTGAAGGCTCGCAGATCGTCGCGGGTCCGTTCCAGGGCGATACCGCGCCGATGCTCGGTCACGTCACGTCGAGCTATTACAGCCCGATCCTGAAGCGCTCGATTGCAATGGCGGTGGTGAAGGGCGGCCTCGACAAGATCGGCGAAACGGTCACGATTCCGCTCGCGAGCGGCAGGCAGATTGCGGCCAAGGTCACCAGCTCGGTGTTCTACGACAGCGAAGGAGCACGTCAACATGTGGAATGAAACAAGAGGGACGGTGTCGGCAGTGGATCGCGCTGTCGGCCAGCAAACGGGCGTGTGGCAGGAGTCGCCGTTGGTGGGCGCGGATGCGCTGCTGAAGAAGCATCAAGCGACGGCGTCGGCGGCGTTCCGTTTGAGCGAGCGGCCGTTTCTGGAACTGGTGAACGTGCGTGGCGACACGCGTGACGCGGCGTTCGTGAGCGCGGTGGAAAGCGTGATCGGCTGCCGGCCGCCCGAGAAGGCGAACACCATTGTGCGCGGCAATGGCTACGACATGCTGTGGCTCGGCCCCGACGAGTGGCTGGTCCGCTCGGCCATGGCGCACGACGCGACGCGTACCGCGCCGTTGCAGGCGAAACTCGGCGCGGCATTTGTGGGCGTGTTCGCGTCTGCGTTGGATATCGGCAGCGGCTATACGGTGCTCGAAATCAGCGGCACGCGTACGCGTGAAGTGCTGGCGCGCGGTTGCCCGCTCGACCTGCATCCGAAACTGTTCGGCGAAGGGCAGTGCGCACAGAGTCACTACTTCAAGGCATCGATGACGCTGTTGCCCACCGGCACGGACAGCTTCGATATCGTCGTGCGCCGCAGCTTTGCGGACTACTTCGTGAAGATCATGCTCGATGCGGCTGAGCCGCTGATGTCGTGAAGTGCGGCGGGCGGTGTCTTGCTGGTGAGGCACCGCTCGCGGCTCTCCCGACCACCGACTGACATGACGTCGACACGTCTAGCCACCGCGCGTCTAACCGAACGCGCGTGCCGACAGGGCGATGCCCATGCCGCGCTCGCTCTGCTCGATCAAAGCATCGTACTGCGGCACCGGCGTATCGCGCTGATCCGCTATCTCCTCGCGCAGCAGTTGGGCGCACCGCTGCAGTCGCGGCATCACGAATACGTTGAGAAGATTGCCGCTCGCTTGAGTGCGGATGCGCTTGCGCGGATTGCCGGCGCTGCGCGGGCGCGGTTGCGACCCTAACGACGCCCTCGTTCCATCCCGATGACGTATTCCTTCTATGTGGCCGATTTATGTCGGCGTCTACTGAATACGCACTGATCGGAACGTCCACGCGGCAGCCGCCGCATCAACGAGGGCATGACATGTCTACCGTTTTTCAGCCTCGCGCGAGCGCAGCCGCCAGACTCGAACGCCTGCCGTTCTCCGGATATCACCGGACCATTTTCATCATCATCGCGATCGCGTTCTTTTTCGACTCGGTCGATCTCGGCACGATGACCTTCGTGCTCGGTTCGATCAAGAGCGAATTTCATTTGTCGAGCGCGACGGCGGGGTTGGTCGCGAGTGCGAGCTTCTTCGGCATGGTGATCGGCGCAGCGGTTGCCGGATTGCTGGCCGATCGCTTCGGACGGCGCCCCGTGTTTCAGTGGAGCATGGTGCTGTGGGGGCTCGCGTCGTATCTGTGCTCGACCGCACAGAGCGTCGAGGCGCTGATTTTCTATCGCGTGCTGCTCGGTTTCGGCATGGGCATGGAGTTTCCCATCGCGCAGACGCTCTTGTCCGAATTCGTACCTGCCAGGTCACGTGGACGACTGATCGCGTTGATGGATGGCTTCTGGCCGCTCGGATTTATCACGGCGGGCGTGGTGTCGTATTTCGTGTTGCCGACGTTCGGGTGGCGCACCGAGTTCGCGCTGCTGGCGATTCCCGCCGTGTTCGTGCTGATCGTGCGCCGTGTCGTGCCGGAATCGCCGCGCTGGCTGGAACATCGGGGACGCCTCGCCGAGGCGGACAAAATCCTCGCCGAAGTCGAAGTGAAGGTGATGAAAGCGACCGGACTGAGCCAGTTGCGCGCACCGGTGATGCTGCAGGAACCGCCGGCAGCGAAGGGCACGAGTGCGTTCCGCGAGATCTGGAGCGTGGCTTACCGCCGTCGCACGATCATGGTGTGGACGTTGTGGTTCTTCGCGTTGTTGGGATTTTATGGGCTGACGTCGTGGCTCGGCGCGCTGATGCAACAAGCGGGCTTTGCGGTGACGAAGTCGGTGCTGTACACGGTGCTGATTTCGCTCGGCGGGATTCCGGGTTTCATCTGCGCAGCGTGGCTGGTCGAACGCTGGGGACGTAAGCCGACCTGTATCGCGTCGTTGACCGGCAGCGCAGTGATGGCCTATGTCTACGGACAAACCGCGCTGCACGCGCAAACGCCGACGCTGCTGATCTGCGCCGGACTTGCGATGCAGTTTTTTTTGTTTGCGATGTGGGCGGTGCTTTACACCTATACGCCTGAGCTTTATGGCACGGGAGCGCGGGCTACGGGGTCAGGGTTTGCATCGGCGATTGGCCGCGTGGGGTCGTTGATCGGCCCTTATGTGGTCGGCGTGGTGCTGCCGATGTTCGGGCAGGGTGGCGTGTTTTCGCTTGGCGCGATGTGTTTTGTGATCGCTGCTGCAGCTGTATGGACTATGGGGATCGAGACGCGTGGGCTGGCGCTGGAGACTTTGGTGTCTGGAGCAGTTGAGTCGGACGCGCAGGGAGTGTTGAGTCCTGCGCGGGAGTGACGCTTGCCGAGTGTCCTGTCCCGTTCGAGAATGACCGCTTGTCCTCTGACCGAACCCCAAAAAAAGGCCGCGAAATATTCGCGGTCTTTTTACTGGCGCCAGGTTCGACGGTTAGTGTCGACGCGGATTAAACCGCCGCTACGTCACGCTTCCGCGAAGCCATCCCATTCGCCACGAAGTAAGGCGTCTCCACCCGCGCCAGAGTCTTCCGTCCGCGAATCTGATCTGCGATCTTCTCCGCAAGCATGATCGTCGGCGCGTTCAGATTGCCGGTTGTGATCTGCGGCATGATCGACGCATCGACCACTCGCAACGCATCGAGCCCATGCACGCGTCCCTCGTTATCCACCACAGCCATATCGTCATAACCCATCTTGCACGAGCACGACGGATGAAATGCGGTCTCCGCACGCATGCGCACGAAAGCATCGAGTTGCTCATCGGTAGTCAACTCCGCGCCCGGATTCAACTCCCGGCCGCGATAGCGATCCAAAGCCGGCTGCCGCATGATCTCGCGCGTAATACGGATCCCGTCACGGAATTCCCGCCAGTCGAGCGGATCGGCCATGTAATTGAACAGGATGCTCGGATGCGCGGCAGGATCGCGTGACGTGAGCTTCACACGACCACGGCTTGGCGAACGCATCGAGCCGACATGCGCCTGGAAACCGTGCATCTTGATCGCGTTGGAACCGTTGTAGTTGATCGCGACGGGCAGGAAGTGATACTGGATGTTCGGCCACAGATCCTCATCGCGGGTACGGATGAAGCCGCCCGCTTCGAACTGATTGCTCGCGCCAATACCCGTGCCGTTAAGCATCCATTCAAGTCCGATGGCCGGCTGATTCCACCATTGCAACGCGGGATACAGCGAAACCGGCTCCTTGCATTCGTACTGGATGTACATCTCCAGATGGTCCTGCAGGTTTTCGCCGACGCCTGGCAGATCGTGCACGAGCGGCACGTCGAGCTCGCGCAGCCACGTCGAACGGCCTACGCCCGAGCGCTGCAACAATTGCGGCGAGGCAATCGCGCCGCTGCACACCAGCACTTCGCGGCGTGCATGCGCTGTCTCGGCATTGCCGTGACGCAGATACGTGACGCCGATCGCGCGCTTGCCCAGGAACAGCACGCGATCGGTCATGGCATGCGTCACGATGGTGAGATTCGGGCGCGTCTTGGCGCGATCCAGATAGCCGCGCGCGGTGCTGGCGCGTCGGCCGTTCGCTGTGACCGTGCGATCCATCGGGCCGAAGCCTTCCTGCTGATAGCCGTTGAGGTCGTCGGTACGCGGAAAACCCGCCTGCACGCCGGCCTCGACCATTGCCGCGAACAAGGGATTGTTGCCGGGCTTGCTCGTCGTCACATGGACCGGGCCGTCGCCGCCGTGATACGCGTTCGCGCCGACATCGCGTGTCTCGGCTTTGCGGAAGTACGGCAGGCAATCCAGATAGGTCCAGTTTTCCAGCCCGGGGCGGCCGGCCCACCCGTCGTAATCGAGCGCGTTGCCGCGGATATAGCACATACCGTTGATCAGCGACGAACCGCCGAGCCCTTTGCCGCGTCCGCACTCCATGCGACGGTTGTTCATATGCGGCTCGGGGTCGGTTTCATACGCCCAGTTATAGCGCCGACCTTGCAACGGATAGGCGAGGGCCGCGGGCATCTGCGTGCGGAAATCAAAGCGGTAGTCGGGGCCGCCTGCTTCGAGGAGCAGCACGGTCACATCCGCGTCTTCGGTCAGGCGAGAGGCGAGCACGTTGCCCGCTGAACCCGCGCCGACGATGATGTAGTCGTATTCGTTCGAAGCCATCCCCAACACTCCTTAGAACACCGGTTGATACGGGCCGAGTTCGACCTGCACGGACTTGATGCGCGTGTAGTGTTCGAGCGTGGTGATGCCGTTCTCACGGCCGACGCCCGATTGCTTGTAGCCGCCCACCGGCATTTCCGCGGGCGACTCGCCCCAGGTGTTGATCCAGCAGATACCCGCTTCGAGTCGATGGATCACGCGATGCGCACGCGCCAGATTCTCGGTGACAACGCCCGCAGCAAGACCGTAAGCGGTGTTATTGGCGCGCGAGATCACTTCGTCTTCGTCGTTGAAAACGAGGATGCTCATCACCGGGCCGAAGATTTCTTCGCGCACGATCCGCATGTCGTCATGGCAGCCGGTGAAAACCGTCGGTTCGACGTACTGGCCGTTGCCGAAATGGCCTTCCGTCAGCCGCTTGCCGCCGGCAATGAGCCGCGCGCCTTCCTGCACGCCGCTCTCGATGTAGCCGAGCACTTTCTGCAATTGCGAGGCGCTGACCAGCGGGCCGAAGTTGGTGTCGACGTCCGTGGGCGCGCCGACGCGAATTCGCTTTACACGTTCCAGCGCCAGCGCTTCGAACCGTTCCAGCACGCTACGCTGCACGAATACACGTGTACCGTTCGTGCAGACCTGGCCGGAGCTGAAGAAGTTGGCGCTCATCGCGATGTCGGCGGCCCGTTCGAGGTTGGCGTCGTCGAAGACGAGCAGGGGGGACTTGCCGCCAAGTTCCATCGTCACTTCTTTGAGCGACGAGGCGCCCGCCAGCGACATCACCTTCTTGCCCGTTTCAACGCCACCGGTGAATGAAATCTTTTCGATGTCCGGATGCGCGGCGAGCATCGCCCCCACGCGGCCGTCGCCTTGCACGACGTTGAACACGCCGGCCGGTACACCGGCTTCGGTATAAATCTCGGCGAGTTTCAACGCGGACAGCGGCGTGATCTCGCTCGGCTTGAAGATCATCGCGTTGCCGGCTGCCAGGGCGGGCGCCGATTTCCAGCACGCAATCTGGATCGGATAATTCCATGCACCAATTCCAGCACACACACCCAGCGGTTCACGCCGCGTATAGACAAACGACGAAGGCCGCAGCGGAATCTGCTGACCTTCGATGGCGGTCGCCAACCCTGCGTAGTACTCGATCACGTCCGCGCCGGTGACGATATCGACCGCCCGGGTCTCCGCAATCGCCTTGCCGGTGTCGCGTGTTTCGAGTGCGGCGAGTTCGTCATTGCGTTCACGAAGGATCTCGACCGCGCGGCGCAAGATGCGCGAGCGCTGCATCGCCGTGAGCGCGGCCCACTCGCGTTGGCCGTCGCGTGCGGATTGCACCGCGCGATCCACGTCGGCCGCTGAGGCTTGTTGCACGGCGGCGAGCGTTTCGCCCGTGGCGGGGTCGAGCGTGTCGAAGGTCTCGCCACTGGTCGCGTTGACGTAGGCGCCGCCTATGTAGAGACGTTGCGTTTCGAATACCGCCATGAGTTGCTCCTTTTCTGTAAATGTCACCGGTCTAGCTGCGTGCTTCCAGCACCAGATCGATGTATTCGTTCGCGACGCGCAGCGCCGCCTTGGTATCGAACGGCTCACCGGACAAAGCACCGCGCAGCCACAGCCCGTCGATCAACGCCGCGAGGCCGCTCGCCGCACGGCGCGCCGCCGGACGCGGCAGCGCTTTAGAAAAATCCGCACACAGGTTCGAGTTCAAACGCCGCGTGTTCACGTATTGAAGCCGCCGCAATTGCGGCTTATGCATGCTCTCGGACCAGAAAGCGAGCCACGTTTTCATGACCGGGCCGCTGGTCTGCTCGGCGTCGAAATTCGCCGCAACGACCGCGCGCAATTTCGAGCGCGGATCCGCCTTCGCTGCACGGCGACGTCTTGACGTGGCTTGCCACAGATCGCGCAGCACATGGCGCATGGTGGCTTCGAGCAAACCGTCCTTGTCGCCGAAATAGTGACTGACGATGCCGGTGGAAATGCTCGCGCGCTGCGCGACCGAAGCGAGCGTCGCACCGGCGAGGCCCGTCTGGTCGATGGTCAGCAGGGTTGCGTCGATCAGTTGGGCGCGGCGGATTTCGCGCATTCCAAGTTTGGGCATGGTGCTGGAGGCGGCAGGCGCAGGCCGGCCGCCCAAGTGTTCGATGGGGAATACTAGTTTTTTTATATTGAACGGTCAATCAATAAAAACCGGGTTGCATCAGCGTGGGCATGGGTTGCGCCCGGCGTGTCGGTTCCTGCCAAACCGGTGTCGTGTTCGGTACATGTCCTTTGTTTCAGCGGGCGCTACGCTCGTTGAACGGCGCGTCACGTAGAGTCAGGCGCGCCGCTCACGAGACATGGAGACAGACAAATGAGCAGCAATCGCGGCGTCGTGTATCTAGGGCAGGGCAAGGTGGAAGTTCAGTCGATCGACTTCCCGAAGATGGTCGATCCGCGTGGCCGGTCAATCGGTCACGGCGTGATCCTGAAGGTGGTCAGCACGAATATTTGCGGCTCCGATCAGCACATGGTGCGCGGCCGCACGACCGCCGAGGTCGGCCTCGTACTCGGTCACGAGATCACCGGCGAGGTGATCGAGGTGGGCCGCGACGTTGAAACGTTGAAGGTCGGCGACCTAGTGTCGGTGCCGTTCAACGTCGCTTGCGGACGCTGTCCGACTTGCAAGGCGCAGCACACCGGCGTGTGCCTGAACGTGAATCCGTCGCGGGCGGGTGGCGCTTATGGCTACGTCGACATGGGCGGCTGGATCGGCGGCCAGGCCGAGTACGTGCTGGTGCCGTACGCCGACTTCAATCTGCTGAAATTCCCCGACCACGCTCAGGCAATGTCGAAGATCCGCGACCTGACGTGCCTGTCCGACATTCTGCCGACCGGCTATCACGGCGCGGTGATGGCGGGTGTGAAGCCCGGCGCTACGGTCTACATTGCAGGCGCGGGGCCGGTGGGAATGGCCGCCGCCGCTTCGGCGCGCTTGCTGGGCGCGGCCTGCACGATCGTCGGCGATATGAATGAGGCGCGTCTGGCGCATGCTCGCAAGATGGGTTTCCAGACCATCGACCTTTCGAAGGACGCGACGCTCGGCGAGCAGATCGAACAGATTCTTGGCAAGCCCGAAGTGGATTGCGCGGTGGACTGCGTCGGTTTCGAGGCGCATGGTCATGGCAGCAGCGGTTCGCATGAGGAAGCGCCGGCCACGGTGCTCAATTCGCTGATGGAAATCACGCGAGCTGCGGGCGCGATCGGCATTCCGGGTCTGTATGTAACGGACGATCCGGGCGCCACCGATGCCGCCGCCCGCAAAGGCAGCCTGAGCATCCGTTTCGGCCTCGGCTGGGCCAAGTCGCACTCGTTCCACACCGGGCAGACGCCGGTGATGAAGTACAACCACAATCTGATGCAGGCGATCCTGTGGGACCGCTTGCCGATTGCGGATATCGTGAACGTGACGGTTGTCTCGCTCGACCAGGCCCCGGACGGTTACCGGCAGTTCGATGGCGGCGCGCCGAAGAAGTTTGTGATCGACCCGCACGGGCTGTTGAAAGCGGCTTAAGGGCGGAAAGGGACCGCCTTCGCGGTCCTGCCTGAGACTTTGTCACGCAAGGCAGAACAGCGTGATCACGACGCATGCGCTGAGCGGGTTCCCGTTCGACGCATGTGTTGTGTTCTCAGGCGGTGAAGTTATCAATCAGTGAGGCAATCGACTCAAGCCGCCATGACGGGCGCTGCCGCCAGCGACGGCGCCTGCTTGCGCCGTTCGCGCGTCGGCGCGGTGCCGAACGCGTCGCGATAGCTCTTCGAGAAGTGGCAAGCCGACTGGAAGCCGCAAGCCATCGTGATGTGCATGATCGACATGTCGGTCTGCAGCAGCAACTCGCGGGCGCGCCGCAAG
Organism: Paraburkholderia sp. SECH4; assembly: GCF_030511745.1. Taxonomy (NCBI): domain Bacteria; kingdom Pseudomonadati; phylum Pseudomonadota; class Betaproteobacteria; order Burkholderiales; family Burkholderiaceae; genus Paraburkholderia; species Paraburkholderia sp. SECH4. The sequence goes on along the minus strand of NZ_JALOCP010000030.1, from coordinate 35,739 downwards.
CGCAGCGTCAGATAGTAATGCGTCGGCGTCATCCCGAGATGTTCGCGGAACAGGCGCTGCAATTGCCGCTGTGACATGCCGGCGAGTCGTGCGAGTTCTTCGCGCGAAAGCGGCTCTTCGATGTTGTTTTCCATCAGCGAGATCACTTCGAAGAGCGACTTGTTGGCCGATCCAAGTCGCGCCACCAGCGGCATTTTCTGTTGGGCGCTGTTATCGCGCACGTGTTCGACGATGAACTGCTCCGCGATCTGTGTGACGCGCGCTGTACCGACCCGCGGCGTGATCAGGTTGAGCATCATGTCGAGCGGCGCCACGCCACCCGTGCACGTGACGCGATCGCGATCGATCACGAACAGTTCTTTCAGAAAGCGCGTGTCGGGAAACTCTTCCTTGAGCGCCGACATGTTCTCCCAGTGAATCGCACACGCGTAACCGGCCAGCAAGCCGGCACGCGCCAGCGCATAGGTGCCGGTGCACAGGCTGCCGAGCACGCTGCCCATGCGGGCGAAGCGGCGCAGCGCGACGAGGTGGGCAGGGGTGGTGGCGCGCTGCACGTCGATACCGCCGACCACGAACACGATATCCGGCTGACCGACACACTCGACCGGACCGGTATCGACCGAGAGGCCGTTGCTCGCCATCACCGGGCCGCCTTCGGGACTCACAATCGACCAGCGGTAAAGCGTTTGTCCAGTCAGGTAGTTCGCCATGCGGAGAACTTCGATCGCGTTGGTGAACGCGATCATCGTGAAGTTCGGCACCGGCATGAATGCAAAGTGCGACAGCGACGCCGTGCGATCGGTGGACATGGGGGAAATGAATCCTTCGAATCTGTAATGTCGCGTCGCCGTGGGGGGCGGCGACTCCTGCAATTTTGAGGACGAGCGCAACTAACGTGCCATCAGGCTAAACCCTCGGTTGCGCATCAATACAGTCGGATCGCTACACGAACGGCACCAGAACGGAGCTACCTGAGTCCACACGCGCACCCGAACTGCGCACAACGATCAGCTGCAGTGCAGCAAAAGCGCGAACAGCTAACGATCGTTCGAAACCTGCCATCGTGACTTGTCGAAAAAGGTCGCTCATGGCGGAAAAGGCAAAGAACGCGTCTGAATTCGTAAATTGGCGCGCGGGGCGAGAGTCAAGAATAGACCCAATGCAGACCGGTGGCAGCAGGGCTTCACAGCCCGATCAGCAGCCCGCTTCATAGCCAGGCTTCACAGCCGCTTCCGGTCCTTCGCCAACCACCCCACGGACTTTCCATGTCGAACCCGAATCCTTTCTTCGAAGAATCGCTGGCCACGCGTGACGCGGCGGTGCGCGGCGCCATTTTGAAAGAGCTGGAGCGCCAGCAGTCGCAAGTCGAATTGATCGCGTCGGAAAACATCGTGTCGCGCGCGGTGCTCGAAGCGCAGGGCTCGGTGCTGACCAACAAATACGCGGAAGGATATCCGGGCAAGCGCTATTACGGCGGGTGCGAATACGCCGACGTGGTCGAAACGCTGGCGCTCGATCGCATCAAGCAGATTTTCAACGCGAAATTCGCCAACGTGCAGCCGCATTCCGGCGCGCAGGCCAACGGCGCCGTGATGCTCGCCTTGGTGAAGCCGGGCGACACGGTGCTCGGCATGTCGCTCGACGCGGGCGGCCACCTGACCCACGGCGCCAAGCCGGCAATGTCGGGTAAGTGGTTCAACGCGGTCCAATACGGCGTGAATCGCGACACGATGCTGATCGATTACGAGCAGATCGAGGAACTCGCGCAGCAGCACAAACCGGCGCTGCTGATCGCGGGCTTTTCGGCTTATCCGCGCGCATTGGATTTCGCACGGTTGCGCGCGATCGCCGATGGCGTGGGCGCGAAGCTGATGGTGGATATGGCGCACATCGCCGGGATTATCGCGGCCGGCCGCCACCAGAATCCGGTCGAGCACGCGCATGTCGTCACGTCGACCACGCACAAGACGTTGCGCGGGCCGCGCGGCGGCTTTGTTCTGACGAATGACGAAGACATCGCCAAGAAGATCAACTCTGCCGTGTTCCCGGGCTTGCAGGGTGGCCCGCTGATGCATGTGATCGCCGGCAAGGCGGTGGCGTTCGGCGAGGCGCTGCAACCGGGTTTCAAAACCTACATCGATAACGTGCTCGCGAATGCGCAGGCACTCGGCGAAGTGTTGAAGGCGGGTGGCGTCGATCTGGTCACGGGCGGCACGGACAACCATCTGCTGCTGGTCGATCTGCGCCCGAAGGGCCTCAAAGGCAATCAGGTCGAACAGGCGCTGGAACGCGCAGGCATCACCTGCAATAAGAACGGCATTCCTTTCGACACCGAGAAGCCGACTGTCACTTCCGGCGTTCGCCTCGGCACCCCGGCGGGCACGACGCGCGGCTTTGGCGTGAGTGAGTTCCGCGAAGTCGGGCGGCTGATCGTCGAGGTGCTCGACGCGCTGCGTGATCACCCGGAAGGCCATGCCGCAACAGAACAACGCGTGCGCCGCGAGATTTTCGCGCTGTGCGAACGCTTTCCCATCTACTAAGCACGCCTGGAGCAAACGATGAGCACTCTGCACGACAACAGCATCATCATCGACGGCCTGAACATTTCGAAGTTCGAGCGTTCGGTGTTCGAGGACATGCGCAAGGGCGGCGTAACCGCAGTGAACTGCACAGTGTCGGTCTGGGAAAGCTTCCAGAAAACCGTCGACAACATCGCCGAGATGAAGCAGCAGATCCGCGAATACGGCGAGATCCTGACCCTCGTGCGCACCACCGACGACATCTTGCGTGCGAAGAAAGAGAACAAGACCGGCATCATTTTTGGTTTCCAGAACGCGCATGCGTTCGAAGACAACCTCGGCTATATCGAGGCCTTCAAGGACCTCGGCGTGAACGTGGTCCAGCTTTGCTACAACACGCAGAATCTGGTCGGCACGGGCTGCTATGAACGCGACGGCGGTCTGTCGGGCTATGGCCGTGAAGTGATTCAGGAGATGAATCGCGTCGGCATCATGGTCGACCTCTCGCATGTGGGCGGCAAGACGTCGTCCGAAGCGATCGCGGCCTCGAACAAGCCGGTGTGCTACTCGCATTGCTGCCCGTCGGGCCTGAAAGAGCATCCGCGCAACAAGAGCGACGAGCAACTCAAAGAGATCGCCGATGCAGGCGGTTTCGTTGGTGTGACGATGTTTGCGCCGTTCCTGAAGCGCGGCCCGGACGCGACCGTCGAAGACTATATCGAAGCAATCGAATACGTGGTGAACCTGATCGGCGAAGACCAGGTCGGCATTGGTACGGACTTCACGCAAGGCTATAGCACTGAGTTCTTCGACTGGATCACGCACGACAAGGGCCGTTATCGCCAGTTGACGAACTTCGGCAAAGTGGTGAATCCGGAAGGCATTCGCACGATCGGCGAGTTTCCGAACCTGACGGCCGCGATGGAACGCGCAGGCTGGAGCGAGACGCGCATCAAGAAGATCATGGGTGAAAACTGGGTGCGCGTGTTCGGCGAAGTCTGGAAGGTCTGATTCGCCATTCACAGAACCTGAACCTATAAAAACGGAGCCCCACATGCAACCCCAACTGCCTATCGACGTCGATCCGAACACCGGCGTCTGGACCACCGACGCGCTGCCGATGCTTTACGTGCCGCGCCACTTCTTCACGAATAACCACACGGCTGTCGAGGAAGCGCTCGGCATCGACACGTATGCCGAGATTCTCTACAAGGCCGGCTACAAGTCCGCGTATTTCTGGTGCGACAAGGAAGCGAAACAGCACGGTATTGCGGGTATGGCGGTGTTCGAGCATTACCTGAACCGCCTGTCGCAACGCGGTTGGGGCCTCTTCACGATTACGGAAGCCGATCCGTCCAGCTCGCGCGCCCGCATTGAATTGCACCACTCGTCGTTCGTGCTTGCGCAGCCGGGCAAGGAAGGCAAGCTTTGCTACATGTTCGCCGGCTGGTTCGCGGGCGCGATGGACTGGGTCAACGACACCGCGCCGGATGGACAGCGCAAGGGTCCGCCGTCCCATTCGAAGGAAGCGCGCTGCGCGGCCGAAGGCCACGATCACTGCGTGTTCGAAGTGTCGCCGCTCGCGTCGTAACAACAACGCACACAGCCTATTCATTCCGAGGTCGATCGCGATGCGTTACCCGAACCTTTTCAAGCCTCTCACGCTGAACAAACTGACTTTGCGCAACCGCATCGTCAGCACCGCGCACGCCGAGGTGTATGCGGAGCCGGGCGGTCTGCCCGGCGATCGTTATATCCGTTACTACGAAGAGAAGGCCAAGGGCGGCGTCGGCCTCGCCGTGTGCGGCGGCTCGAGCCCGGTGTCGATCGACAGTCCGCAAGGCTGGTGGAAGTCGGTGAATCTCTCGACCGACAAGATCATCGATCCGCTCGCCCGGCTCGCCGAAGCCATGCATCAGCACGGCGCAAAGATCATGATTCAGGCCACGCATATGGGCCGCCGCTCGGCGTTTCATGGCGAGCATTGGCCGCATTTGATGTCGCCATCCGGCGTGCGTGAGCCGGTACACCGCGGCAATGCGAAGATCATCGAAGTGGAAGAGATTCGCCGCATCATCACGGACTTTGCCGCGGCTGCCAAGCGTGTGAAAGATGCCGGCATGGACGGCATCGAGATTTCTGCGGCCCACCAGCACCTGATCGATCAGTTCTGGAGCCCGCGCACGAATTTCCGTACCGACGAATGGGGCGGCTCGCTCGAAAACCGCCTGCGCTTTGGCACGGAAGTGTTGAAGGCGGTGCGCGAAGCGGTAGGCGCGGATTTCTGCGTCGGTTTGCGCATGTGTGGCGATGAATTCCATGAAGACGGTCTCGATCACGAACAACTGAAAGAGATCGCCCAGGCGATGAGCGAAAGCGGTCTGATCGACTACCTCGGCGTGATCGGTTCCGGCGCGGATACGCACAACACGCTGGCGAACTGCATGCCGCCGATGGCGCTGCCGCCCGAGCCGTTCGTGCATCTCGCGGCCGGGATCAAGTCGGTGGTGAAGCTGCCTGTGATGCATGCGCAAAGCATCCGCGACGCGGGCCAGGCGGAACGTCTGCTCGCAAGCGGCATGGTCGATCTGGTCGGCATGACGCGCGCGCAGATCGCCGATCCGCATATGGTCATCAAGATCCGCGACGGCCGCGAGGACGAGATCAAACAATGCGTCGGCGCAAACTATTGCATCGACCGCCAGTACAACGGGCTGGATGTACTGTGCGTGCAGAACGCCGCGACGTCGCGTGAAGAAACCATGCCGCACGTGATCGCGAAGACAAGTGGGCCGAAGCGCAAGGTGGTCGTGGTCGGTGCGGGTCCGGCTGGACTGGAAGCGGCGCGCGTGGCGAAGTCGCGCGGTCATGACGTGGTGCTGTTCGAGAAGAACGACTACGTCGGCGGTCAGATCATGCTGGCCGCGAAAGCGCCGCAGCGCGAGCAGATGGCGGGCATCGTGCGCTGGTTCGATATGGAAACGAAACGCCTCGGTGTCGATCGACGTCTCGGCGTCGCCGCCGACGAAAAAACCATCATGGCGGAGAAGCCGGACATCGTCGTGCTGGCCACGGGCGGTTCGTCGTTCACGTCGCAAGTGGCGGCGTGGGGCGTCGAAGAAGGGCTTGCGGTCAGTTCTTGGGATGTGCTGTCGGGCAAGGTTGAGCCAGGCAAGAACGCGCTGGTTTATGACGGCGTCAGCACGCACGCCGGCGCGGGCGTAGCGGATTTCATGTCGAGCCGCGGCTCGAATGTCGAGATCGTGACGCCTGACGTGAAGGTGGCCGACGATGTCGGCGGCACCACGTTCCCGATTTTCTATCGGCGTCTCTATGCGCAAGGTGTGATTCATACGCCGAACTACTGGCTCGACAAGGTGTACGAGGAAGACGGCAAGAAGATCGCCGTGATCCGCAACGAGTACACGGAAGAGCAGGAAGAGCGCGCGGTCGATCAGGTGGTGATCGAGAACGGCAGCACGCCGAACGACCAGCTCTACTGGACGCTCAAGCCCGAGTCGGTGAATCGCGGCCAGGTGGACGTGCACAAGCTCTTCGCGTCGGAGCCGCAACCGTCGCTCAGCGAAGAAATCGGCAACGGCCGCTTCCTGCTGTTCCGCGTCGGCGACTGCATTTCCATGCATAACATTCACGGCGCTATCTACGACGCGCTGCGCCTTTGCAAGGATTTCTGACGATGAGCCCCGTGTTTGTCATCACCGTCCTGCTGTGGTTGTCGGTAGCGGGTCTCGCGTTCGCGCTCGCCAAACGCGCTGCCTACTGGCGCGAAGGCCGCGCCACGCCAGCGGGCGCGTACGGCTGGACCAATCTGCTGGCGATCCCGAAGCGCTATTTCGTCGACCTCCACCATGTGGTCGCGCGAGACCCGTATATCGCGAAGACGCACGTCGCGACGGCGGGCGGGGCGATCCTCGCGATGGCGCTGGTGTTCGTCAACTACGGTCTCGCGATCTACTCGCCGTGGCTCGACAAGCTGATCTTTCTGGCCGCGCTGGTGATGCTGGTCGGCGCGGTGTTCGTCTGGCGCCGGCGGCATGGCGCGAAGGCGGTTCCGGCACGGCTCTCGCGTGGGCCTTGGGATCATCTGCCGCTGCTGCTTGGATCATTCGCACTCGGTTTGGCGCTGTTCATCGCGTTGCCGGCTGCGGCGATGTCGGGTGCTTTCGCGATTATCGTCGCGTTGCTGATCGCAGTCGGCGCGTTCACGATGACCTTCGGAGCGGCTCGCGGTGGTCCGATGAAACATGCGCTCGCCGGGCTGCTGCATCTTGCCTTTCACCCGCGTCAGGAGCGTTTTGCCGAGCGCAACGATAACGATGTCGTGCCGCCGACCGCATTGAAGGCGCCGCTGCTCGACACGAAGGAATACGGCGTCGGCAAGCCGGTCGAGTTCCGCTGGAACCAGTTGCTGAGCTTCGACGCCTGCGTGCAATGCGGCAAGTGCGAAGCGGCGTGCCCCGCGTTTGCCGCCGGGCAGCCGCTTAATCCGAAGAAGCTGATTCAGGATCTCGTCACGGGCATGGTCGGTGGCACGGACGAAGCTTATGCCGGCAGCCCGACGCCCGGCATTCCGATCGGCAAACACGGCGGCGCGCCGGGCAAGCCGCTCGTATCGAGCCTGATCGAAGCGGACACGCTGTGGTCGTGCACCACTTGCCGTGCCTGTGTGCAGGAGTGCCCGATGCTGATCGAGCACGTCGACGCGATCGTGGATATGCGCCGCAACCAGACGTTGGTTGAAGGCAGCGTACCTGGCAAAGGTCCGATTACGCTCGCCAATCTGCGCGAGACCGGCAGTTCGAACGGTTATGACATCGGAGCGCGTTACGACTGGGCTGTCGATCTGCAAGTACAGGTCGCGCAACCGGGACGGCAGGTGGACGTGCTGTTGATCGCCGGCGAAGGCGCGTTCGATATGCGCTATCAGCGCACGCTGCGGGCGCTGATCAAAGTGCTGAACCGGGCGGGGGTCGACTACGCGGTGCTCGGCGGCGTCGAAACCGATACTGGCGACACGGCACGGCGTCTCGGCGACGAAGCGACCTTCCAGCAACTCGCTCAACGGCTGATCGGCACGCTCTCGCAGTACTCGTTCCGCAAGATCGTTACCGCCGATCCCCACGTACTGCACAGCCTGCGCAACGAATATCGCGCACTCGGCGGTTTCTACGAGGTCCAGCATCACACGGCACTGATCGAAGAACTGGTATCGAGCGGCAAGCTGTCGCCGAAGGCGGTCGCTGCGTTCGCGGACCGCAAGATCACGTATCACGATCCGTGCTATCTGGGCCGCTATAACGGTGAGACGGAAGCGCCGCGCCGTTTGCTGAAATCCATCGGCATCAAGGTGGTCGAGATGGAACGCAATGGTATGCGCGGACGTTGCTGCGGAGGCGGCGGTGGTGCACCGTTGACTGACATCCCCGGGAAAAAACGCATTCCGGACATCCGTATCGACGACGCCCGCGCGATAAACGCGGAGATCGTCGCGGTGGGTTGCCCGAATTGCACGGCGATGCTCGAAGGCGTGGTCGGCCCGCGTCCGGAAGTGCTGGACGTCGCCGAACTGGTTGCAGCGGCGCTGGAGTAACGCCATGAACAATCTCAAACGAATCGATCCGCGCCGGCCGTTCACGATTACGGCCGATGGGCTCAGGCGCATTACGCTTGGCATGACGGCTGTTGCCGGCTCGACGGAACTCGTGGCGCATGGCTCGACGGGGTCGGCGCATCGCGAGCACGCAAAACCGCGCCGCACGACGGCTGCAGCGCAGCGTGTGCTGCTGGTGGCTGCCCACGCGGACCGCGGCGCGCTGGACGATCACGCGCGCCAGACCCTGGCCGCCGCTGCGCTGATCGCGGACGCGACAACCGAAGTCGTACTGCTCGTATTCGGTGAGTTCAGCGGCGACGCCGCCGCGCTCGGTGCCGACAAGCTGATCGAGTTGCCGATGTTCGACCGCCGCGTTTTCGCGCCGCTCGACGAGCTGAACGCACTGGCCGCGTGCGTCGCGGCCTATGCGCCGGCGCACATTTTTCTGCCCGACAACGCCACTGGCGATGGCGATCTCGGCCGCCGTTATGCGGCCGCCGCGAACGCAAGCGTCGCGACACATGTCGTCGAAATCGATGCAGCACATGTCGCGGCTTATATTCAGACGAATACGACGTTCGCCTCACGCGCGCTTCCTGAGGTCGTTTTGCTCGCACCGAACGCGGTCGATCCGAAGTTGCCATTTGTCGGTGCGGGTGAGCGAGTGGTGTGGCGTTTCGATGGCGAGCCGGCGTCGTCCAAAGGCATCGTGCGCGATCTTGGCATCGAGGAGATCGACGCCGCCCAGCTCGCGCTCGAAGAGGCGGATTTCATCGTCTCGGCAGGCAACGGCGTCAGCGATGTGCACGCGTTCGAGAGCCTCGCGGCCACATTAGGCGCTGCGATCGGCGCAAGCCGCGTCGCCGTGGACGACGGCAAGTTCACCCGCGACAAGCAGATTGGCGCCACCGGCAAGACCGTCGAAGCGAGCGTCTATATCGCGTTCGGCATTTCCGGCGCGGTTCAGCACCTGCAGGGCATCAAGGATTGCCGGCACGTGATCGCGGTGAATCTTGACGCCAGCGCGCCAATCGCCAAACGCGCCAATCTGACCGTCATCGCCGACGCGCAAGAAACCATCGCGGCGCTGAATGAAGCCGCGGCGGCTGCACGCACGGCACGCGGCACGGGGGCTGCGCTATTGAATTCAACGGCTGTTGCGGAAGGAGCGCTTGCATGAAAATCGCCGTACTGGTTTCTGTGGGGCGGCACCCGGTCAGCGGCACCGCGCGCTACAGCCGCAACGACGCCGCCGCGCTGACGATAGCGCTCTCGCTCGCCAAAACGCACGGCGCGACGCTCGACGTATTGCACGCGGGCGATCCGTCGAATCCGGCGCTCAAGGAATATCTGGCACTCGGCGCGCGCACTGTCGAGGTGCTGGAAGTGCCGGCAACGCCTGAATGGCGAGGCGATGCGCTAGCACCGCTCGCCGCACGTCTACGCGGCTACGACCTCGTATTGACCGGCACCCGTGCCGAAGGCGCCTTCGATAGCGGCATGCTGCCGTATCGCGTCGCCAGTGCGCTTGAGTTGCCGTTGGTCGGCGCAGCGGTTGATCTGACGATTCGCGACGGCTGCGCCGAAGTCCGGCAATTCATGCCGAAAGGCTTGCGCCGCCGCGTCGAAGTGCGGCTGCCGGCCTTGATCGCCGTGCATCCGATGGCCAACACGGCGCCGAGCTACGCCTATGCAAGGTTGCGCGAAGGCACGATCCGTCCAGTCGCGACAGATGCGTCCGGACGCGCGGCCTCAGCCAACCCCGACGAACCCGCCTGGACAATCCGTCCCGCGACCGCCAAACCGGTGCGTCTCGCCGCCGCCGAGAAGCGCTCGGGTCATGCCCGCATGCTCTCGGCGACGACGACCGAAAGCCGCGGTGGCAGCGTCGTAATTGAAGGGAGTTCCGTCGAAAAAGCACAAGTGATCCTCGCGTATTTGCGCGAGCATCAACTTGTGGATTACTGATTTCCGGTTCGGGCCAGCATGCGACCAGGAGGGCCTGGCGCAGCGCCAGACGTGACATGCAACGGAGCACACAATGAAAGTTTCGGCAGACGTTCGCGCAATGATCGAACGCCGCAAAAAGAATCACACGCTGGAAGCGCCGTTCTATACGGGCGACGAGATTTTCGCGCTCGACATGGAGGCGATCTTCCGCAAGCACTGGATTCAGGTCGCGGTGGAACCGGATGTCCCGGAACCGGGCGACTACATCACGGTGGAAATCGGTAACGATTCGATTCTGATCGTACGCGACGACGACATGGAGGTGCGGGCGTTCCACAACGTTTGCCGCCATCGTGGCGCGCGTTTGTGCAATACGGACAAGGGTTCGCTCGGCAATATCGTTTGCCCGTATCACAGTTGGACCTACAACCTGAACGGCGATCTGATGTTCGCCGAGCATATGGGCGATCAGTTCGACCGCTGCAAGCACAGCCTGAAAGCGGTGCACCTCCAGAATCTCGCCGGTCTGATCTTCATCTGTCTCGCGGATGAGCCACCCGCCGACTTCGCCGTGATGCGCGCCGCGATGGAACCGTACCTGCTGCCGCACGATCTCGCCGGCTGCAAGGTCGCAGCGACGATCGATATCATCGAAGAGGGCAACTGGAAGCTCACGATGGAGAACAATCGCGAGTGCTACCACTGCGTCGCGAATCATCCCGAGCTGACGATTTCGCTTTACGAATACGGTTTTGGGTATCAGCGCACGCCCGCCAACGAAGAAGGCATGGCCGCGTTCGAAGAGACCGTGGCGCGCCGTACCGCGCAATGGGAGGCGATGAAACTGCCGTCGGCGGAAATCGACCGTCTGGCGGATCTGGTGACGGGTTTCCGCACGCAACGCCTGCCGCTCGATCGCGACGGCGAATCGCAGACCATGGACGCGAAGGTGGCCTCGAAGAAGTTGCTCGGCGGTTTCGAGCAGGCCGACCTCGGTGGCCTCTCGTTCTGGACGCAACCGAATTCGTGGCATCACTTCATGAGCGACCATATCGTCAGCTTTTCGGTGATTCCGCTGTCGGCAGGAAAAACGCTGGTGCGCACCAAGTGGCTTGTCCACAAGGATGCACGCGAAGGCATCGATTACGACGTGAACAATCTCACGGCCGTGTGGCGCGCCACCAATGACCAGGACCGCGCGCTTGTGGAGTACTCGCAACGCGGCGCAACCAGCAGCGCCTACGAACCGGGTCCGTACTCGCCGTTCACCGAAGGCCTCGTCGAGAAGTTCTGCGAGTGGTACATCGGCCGTATTGCGGAGTACAGCAATGCGCCCCAAACCCATGATGCCGGCGATACGCCGGTGTCGCACGGCGAAAAAGTCGTGTCTTTCATGCGCTGAGCGCGATACCGCAACCAGGAGCGGGAGAAAATAATGATGCGCGATCAGGCGACGCTTCAGCTCAGCCCCGAGCCGGCTCCGAACCATGAGGCTTCAAGCCGCGGAACTTCAAGCCGGGTCACGCGGCCGCGGTTCTGGGAGACGTTGCCGGCACGTTGGAACAGCGATACCGACGAGACGCTGGTGTGCTGCCAGGTCCGTCAGGAAACGCACGACGTCAAGAGCTTGTTCTTTCGCGCACCGTCCGAGCGGGCGTTCGTGTTCGAGCCGGGGCAGTTCATCACGCTGGAGTTGGAGATAGACGGCGAGGCGGTGAATCGCTGCTATACGATCTCCTCGCCGCCCACGCGTCCGCACACCATCTCCATCACCGTGAAGCGCGTGCCGGGCGGAAAGGTGTCGAACTGGCTGCACGACAATCTGCACGCGGGTATGGAGGTTCGTGTGCTGGGGCCGTCCGGCGAGTTCACCTGTGCGCGGCATCCGGCGCGTAAGTTTCTATTCTTGTCGGCGGGTTCCGGCGTTACGCCGCTGATGTCGATGAGTCGCGCACATCACGAACTCGGCGAAGATAGCGACATCGTGTTCGTGCACAGCGCCCGCACGCCGGACGACATCATCTTCGCGCGTGAACTCGATCTGATTGCATCGAATCAGGCCAATTTTCGCACGGCGTTTGTCTGTGAGCGGCTTGGTGCGCGCACGAATTGGCCAGGCGTCACCGGTTTTCTGACCTTGCCGCTGCTTAAACTCATCGCGCCGGATTTTCTTGAACGCGAGATTTTCACCTGCGGTCCGGCGCCGTACATGCAGGCAGTCCGTCATCTCCTGGACGAAGGCGGCTTCGATCGCAGCCATTACCACGAGGAAAGCTTCTCGTTCGAGACGATCAGCGAAGTGGCCGCGCAATTGACGACTGCGCATGTCGGCGATGTATTGCAGGCACCCACAGCTAGCGCGGAGAGCTTTGTCGAAGCGCGTGAACACGCGGCTGGATTTGCACCCGCGCAGGTGCCGGTCACGCCGGTGGAAATAGAAACGACGTTCAAGGTGAGTTTCGCCAAAAGCAACCGCGAGATCGAATGCGGCAGCGGCCAGCATGTACTCGACGCGGCGAAGAAGGCCGGCATACGGCTTCCGTCCTCGTGCACGCAGGGTATGTGCGGTACCTGCAAGGTGAAGCTGGTGTCCGGCGAAGTCGCAATGAAACACGCCGGCGGGATTCGTCAGCGCGAAGTCGATCAGGGCATGGTGCTGCTGTGCTGCAGCAAGCCGTTGAGCGATCTCGTCGTCGATAAGTAAGACAAGAGCGGGACCCGGACTCGCGGTCGCGGTCGAAGTCGCCTGCGGACAACTGGATGTCGGAAAACAACGCTACCCGGCAATTCTGGTTGGCGATTCTAAATGCTCAATGGGTAGTTTGGATGGCGAACGGGAGAACGGTGATGAGACTGATCAGAAAGATATTCGTGTTGAGCGCGTTGAGTGCTGCGCTGGCGGCAAGCAGCGTGAGTGTGTCGGCCGATTCCAAGCCGACCATCAAGATCGGCTATGTGGAGGGTTGGGACGACAGCGTTGCAACCACAAATGTCGCCGCGCGCGTGATCGAAAAGCGCCTCGGCTATCAGGTGCAGCTCGTGCCGGTCGCGGCCGGTGTGATGTGGCAAGGCGTGGCGCGCGGCGACCTCGACGCGACGCTGTCCGCATGGCTGCCGGTCACGCATGGCGCGTACTGGAACAACTTCAAGGATAAAGTCGTCGACCTGGGTGCCAATTTCAACGATGCAAAGATCGGTCTGATCGTGCCGGATAACGTTGACGTGAAGAGCGTTGGCGATCTGGAGGCGAAGAAGACGGAATTCGGCTCACGCATTGTCGGTATCGATGCCGGCGCGGGTGTGATGCAGAAAACCAGCGAAGCGATCAAGGCATACGGGCTCGACTATCAACTGATGCCGAGCTCGGGCAGCGCGATGACTGCGGAACTGGCGCGTTCGGAAGCGGCAAGCAAGCCGATCATCGTCACCGGCTGGAAGCCGCACTGGATGTTCGCGAAGTACAAGCTCAAATTCCTCGACGATCCGAAGAAGGTGTTCGGCGAAGCGGAGCACGTGGATAGCGTCGTCAATCCTGGACTAGAGACGAAGGCGCCGACGGTCGTCGCGTTCCTCAAGAAGTTCCAATGGAAACCGGGCGAGATCGACAGCGTGATGCTGGCGACGCAAAACGGCGAGAAGCCGACGGCTGCTGCCGATGCGTGGATTAGTGCGCACGGAGATCGTGTGGATAGCTGGGTGAAGTGATTTCGTATTTCAGGTGAGTGAATTGCCGCTTGTTTTGAGCGGCAACCCCTGCAAAAAAACGCCGCTCTCGAGCGGCGTTTCTGTTTATTGCAGCACGACAGTCCGATCACCGTTGATGAATACCCGTCGCTCGATAAACGCCTTCACGGCCCGCGCAAGCGTGATGCATTCGACGTCGCGTCCCGTCGCCAGCAGTCGCTCCGGGCTGTATGAATGATCGACGCGCTCCACAACCTGCTCGATGATGGGACCTTCGTCGAGATCGTCGGTGACGAAGTGCGCCGTTGCGCCGATCAGTTTCACGCCGCGCGTATGCGCCTGGTGATAAGGCTTCGCCCCTTTGAAGCCGGGCAGAAACGAATGGTGGATGTTGATCGCACGTGCCGCGAGTGCACGGCTCGTTTCGCCGGAAAGAATCTGCATGTAGCGCGCAAGGATCATCAATTCAGCGCCTGACGTTTCGAACAGCTCGAGCAAGCGCGCTTCCTGTTGCGGCTTCGTATCGGCACTGATCGGCAGATGATGGAACGGCAAGCCGTGCTGCTGCGCGAGCGGTTCGAGATCGCGATGATTCGAGCCGATGCCGACAATATCCATCTTCAACTCACCCATGCGCCAGCGGAACAGCAGATCGGCAAGACAGTGTTCGAGTTTCGACACCATGATCAGCACTTTCGGCCGCGTGCCGACGTCATGCATCGCCCATGTCATCCGAAAGCGCTCGGCGATCGATTTGAATTCGCGCCTGAGTGCAGCGATGTGCAGGGTCTCATTGGTGTCGACGCCATGAAACACGCAGCGTACGAAAAAGTGCTCGCTGAGGTCGTCGTCGAAAACGGTCAGTTCGTCGATATAGCAATGATGCCGGTCGAGAAAGCCGACGACGGCGGCAACCTGGCCCGCCGCGCTCGGACAGGCGACCGTGAGAACCAGTTGATCGGGACGGGAATCGGCGGACATGCGCTCTCCACTTAGGCAATAGGGCAACGCCGCGGGACGCGGCATGCATCATCGCAGTAGAGCAAATCAGCGGTACAGGGGGATAGAAGCTAACCGCCGTCGCGCTGGAATGGGAGCGTCAGGGGCGGTTGGTGCGGGGCGATGGCGCACGGCGGGCGGCATTGACGGCTTGCCGTGCTCATTCGGCATCGCGCCCACATTCGCAGAGCAACCATTGACGAAATGCGCTGACGGCGAGTGTCGCCGCGCGCTGGGTGACGAGCAGATAACCCCGCTCAGTCACCACCGGCGTGTCGAATAGTTCTACGAGTTGCCCCGTGGCAAGAAGCTCGTCGACCAGTGGCGCCCAACCAAGCGCGACGCCTTGGCCCATGATCGCCGCGTGGGCCACGAGCGTAAAGCTGTTGAACGTGATGCCGCGATGTGCGGCCGGCGCATCGAGACCCTGCGCGGCGAACCAGTCGGCCCACGACAGCCAGCGCGCCGGCTGGGTAGGTTCGAGATGCAGCAGCGGCAAGCTCAACAGGTCCGACGGCGTGCGCAATTGCGGATGCGCCGCGAGAAAAACCGGACTGCACACCGGCGTGACACGCTCAGGAAATAGTTTGAGCGCGCCTCGCGCGCTCAGGTCCGCATCTTCATCGCCGAACGCAATCGCAATGTCCGCCTGATCGTGCGATGGATCGAATACGCTCTGCGATGTGATGATCTTGACGTCGACGTCCGGCATCAGCGCCTTGAACTGAGACAGGCGCGGCATCAGCCAGTAGGTCGCGAAACCGAAGTCGGTGGAGAGCGTGAGAGTTTGCGGCGTGCGCCGAGCGCGAATCTCGGCGGTGGCGACGCGGATGGTGTCGAGGGCATTGCGCACCGCTTCGAAGAGGCGCACACCGTCTTCCGTCAGCGTGACGCCGCGATGGCCGCGTTCGAACAGCGGTACACCGAGTGCTTCTTCGAGTTGCACCACACGCTGACTAACCGCTGGCTGCGTCGAGCCCAGCTCGCGTGCAGCCGCTGTGAAGCTCGCGAGACGCGCTGCGGATTCGAACATCGTCAACGCCTGCATCGGCGGCAAGCGATCCTGCCTCGACATAAGGCCCCCTTATAGGCACATAACGATTTGCCGTCTTCACAGCGGCGAATTGGACGGCAATAGTGGTGTTCACGCGGGGACCGGCACACCGGTTTCCCGCTTGCGGCGACACCCGCACCTCTATTTGCGATTCTATTCGAGGCACGCTCCAATGCATGACACGAAACAGAATATCCTTATTCTGATGGCCGACCAGATGACGCCGTTTGCGCTTGCCGCATACGGACATCGTCTAACGAAGACTCCCAATCTCGATCGCCTCGCGAAGCAGGGCGTGGTATTCGACTCGGCGTACTGCGCCAGTCCGCTGTGTGCGCCGTCGCGCTTTTCTTTTCTATCGGGCAAGCTGCCGTCCGCGATCGGCGCCTATGACAATGCAGCAGAATTTCCGTCGCAAACGCTGACGTTCGCGCATTATCTTCGCGCCGACGGGTATCGCACGATCCTGTCCGGCAAAATGCATTTCTGCGGCGCCGATCAATTGCACGGATTTGAAGAGCGGCTCACCACAGACATTTATCCAGCAGATTTCGGCTGGACGCCGAACTGGGACGATTTCGAAACGCGCCCCACGTGGTACCACAACATGAGTTCGGTGATCGACGCGGGCCCATGCGTGCGCACGAATCAACTCGACTTCGACGATGAAGTCACTTTCACCACGCGGCAGAAGCTCTTCGATATCGCACGTGAGCGGCATGCCGGCAAAGATGCACGGCCGTTCTGCATGGTCGCCTCGCTGACGCATCCGCATGACCCATACGCGATTCCGCGGAAGTACTGGGACATGTATGCGGATGAAGACATCGATCTGCCCGCGCATCGCGACTCGCTCGATGAAGTCGATCCGCATTCGAAGCGCCTGCGCCACGTGTGCGAAACCGACCGCACGCCCCCGACCGACCAGCAGATCCGCAATGCAAGACGCGCTTACTACGGTGCGATCTCTTACGTCGATGACCAGTTCGGTGCGATCCTCGAGGCGCTCGAACAGTCAGGGCTCGCGAAAGACACCGTTATCGTGGTGACGTCCGACCACGGTGAGATGCTCGGCGAGCGCGGGCTCTGGTACAAGATGACGTTCTTCGAAGGCGGCTGCCGCGTACCCTTGATCGTTCATGCGCCGCAGCGTTTCGACGCGCATCGTGTGCACGAGTCGGTCTCGCATCTCGATCTGCTGCCCACGTTAGTGGAATTGGCGCGCGGCGAACAGCCAAAAGTCTGGCCGGATTCGCTCGATGGTCAAAGTCTCGTACCGCATCTGCGTGGCACACAAGGCACCCACGGCGGCCACGACGAAGCGATCGGTGAATACCTGGCGGAAGGCGCTATAGCGCCGATCGTGATGCTGCGACGCGGGCGCTTCAAATTCATTCACACACCTGCCGATCCTGACCAACTGTACGACGTGGCAACGGACCCGCTCGAACGCGAGAACCTCGCCGCGCGCGCCGAATATGCATCACAGGTCTCAGCATTTCGTGAGGAGATCGCACAACGCTGGAACCTCGCCGCGCTGCACAACGACGTACTGAAAAGCCAGCACCGCCGCCGCTTCCATTTCGAGGCCACGACGCAGGGCACGGTCGCGTCATGGGACTGGCAGCCGCATGTCGATGCGAGCCAGCGCTACATGCGCAATCACATCGACCTCGACACGCTCGAAGCGATGGCGCGTTTTCCCGCTGTAACGCGCTGATGTCTCCGCTCACGATTCAACCCATCTACAGGAAGCCGACACGATGAAAAAGCTCTTCAAACAGGCTGTATCCGGCGTTGCGCTGCTGTGCGCGGCAGCCACCTTTGCCGCGGCCGCCGAACCGCAGTCCTGTACGCAGGTCAACATGGCGGGGCCCGGCTGGACCGACATCGACGCGACCAATGCGATGACCGGTGTGCTGTTGAAGGCGCTCGGCTACCATCAGAACGTGTCGAACCTGTCGGTGCCGATCACCTATCAAGGCCTGAAGAAAGGGCAGATCGACGTGTTTCTCGGCAACTGGATGCCGGCGCAAGCACCGGTCGTGAAGCCGTTCGAGGATGAAAAATCGATCGAGGTCGTGCATCCGAATCTGAGCAACGCGAAGTTCACGCTCGCGGTGCCGGACTACGTGGCGGCCGCGGGCGTGCATTCCTTCGCGGACCTTGCGAAGAACGCCGACAAGTTCGACAGCAAGATCTATGGCATCGAACCGGGGGCGCCGGCCAATCAGAACATCAAGAAGATGGTCGACGACAAGGCATACGGGCTCGGTAGCTGGAAGCTCGTCGAATCGAGCGAGACCGGCATGCTCACGCAGGTCGACCGCGCGGTGCGTGAGAAGAAATGGATCGTGTTCCTTGCATGGGAGCCGCATCTGATGAACACGAAGTTCAAGCTGACTTACCTCGACGGCGGTGACAGGTACTTCGGGCCGAACTACGGCGGCGCCACGGTCAATACCGTTGCGCGTAGCGGGTACGCCGAGCAGTGTCCGAATGTCGGCCGCCTGTTCAGGCAACTCACATTCAATGTCGATCTGGAAAACGGCGTGATCACCGAGGTGCTCGAGAAGAAGACCGGTGTCGACACGGCCGCCACCGAAGCGCTCAAGCGCCACCCCGAATTGCTGAAGTCATGGCTCGACGGCGTGAACACCGCCAGCGGCGCCAATGGCTTGCAAGCGGTGCAAACCGCACTCGGTGTGAAATAACCCCGGCATTCCCGACTACGAGGTCGCTACTCGACAGATTCATGTCGCATCCGGTCGAATCCTCTTAAATCTGGACACTTATTCTTGACCCGTCGATGCAGGCATGCAGATGATCGTATGCAGTGCCGATAGCTTCAATCAGCCTGGCCGGCTGAGTCAGTTTCGGCCGGCCTGGTCAGCGTTAGTGAGCTTCAATCGTTTCAATCAGTCTCAGCCGATTTCGAACTGCCCGTCATGCGAGAAGCGCCGCGCGTTGGAAGACAGCACGCAGCAGGGATCGCTTTATCTAACGAAATACGCAGGCAAAGAGCAGGGGAGAATTAGATGAAGAAGAGAAATGCCGTTAGTCTTTCGGGACTCGCCCTCGCGGCAAGCGCGGTATGCGCACCGACGGCGGTCCATGCGCAAAGCAGCGTCACCCTGTACGGGATTCTGGACGCCGGTATCACCTACGTGAACAATGCCGGTGGCGCACACCAGTTCAAATTCGACGACGGCATTTCGTACGGCAACCGGATCGGCTTCAAAGGCGTGGAAGATCTCGGCGGCGGCCTGCAAGCGGTTTTCGTACTCGAATCGGGTTTCCACCTGGGCAATGGGCAATTGGGATTCGGCGGTGCTGAATTCGGACGTCAGGCCTATGTCGGCATCAAGAACTCGTGGGGGACATTCTCGTTCGGTAACCAGCTCGATATGACCGAAGAGTTCGTCTATCTGTACAACATCTCCGCATGGGCGAGCGGCTACGCGATTCACCAGGGCGACTTCGACCGGATGAACGGCGACCGTCTGCCGAACTCGGTGAAGTTCCTGTCCAATGATTTCGCCGGCTTCACCTTCGGCGGCATGTACTCGTTCGGCAACACCGCCGGCAACTTCCATCAGAAGAGCGCATGGAGCGTGGGCGCGCATTATGACCACGGTCCGTTCAACATGGGCTTGGCGTATACCCAGTTGAACAATCCGTTCGGCATCTATGCGTTCGACCCGTACGCGATGATCGGCACGCGCACCTTCCTCGGCCAGCCGACCGTTTCCGTCGATCCGGCCACTGGCGCGGTGACGGATCTGTTTAGCTCGTCGGCATTCCCGGTGGACAAGCAAGGCGCGTTTGCGGTCGGCGCCGCCTACACGATCGGCGACCTGATGCTCACCGGCGATTTCACCTACACGACGATCAAGGGCTTCGGACAGACTTCGCACATGCAGGTTTATGAAGGGGGCGCGTCGTATAACTTCACGCCTGCGCTTTCGCTGTATGGCGGCTATCAGCACACGAGCTTCGAAGGCAATCACTGGAACCAGGGCTCGCTCGGACTGCACTACCTGTTGTCCAAACGGACCGATGTGTATATTTCCGGCGACTATCTGCGTGCGTCGAATGGCGTGAACGCGGTGATCGGCTATAGCTTCGCGCCGTCGTCGTCGAATACGCAGTCCGATGTGCGGATCGGGATGCGGCATTCGTTCTGACGCATCTGCGGTGGGGCTGGCACTCAAGTGCCAGCCAGGCGCTGTGGATCTCGGAGCAACACCCCATCAGCGCCGGCGTCACTCCGTGGCGACAGCGCTGCCGCCCAGATAGGCTGCGCGAACCCGGTTGTCCTGTGCCAATTCGTGGGCCGGGCCGGCGAGGGCGATGCGGCCGCTTTCCAGCACGTAGGCCCGCTGCGCGATGCGCAGCGCCTGGCGCGCGTTCTGTTCGACAAGAAGGATCGACGTGCCTTCCTTGCAGATGTCGGCGATCATGCCGAAAATCGCTCGAACCAGCTTCGGCGCCAGCCCCATGGACGGTTCGTCGAGCACGATGATGCGTGGCCGCAGCATCAGTGCACGGGCGATCGCCAGCATCTGTTGCTCGCCGCCGCTCAGCGTCCCCGCAAGCTGGCTGCGCCGCTCGCCAAGCCGCGGGAACGTCTGATACACGTCCATTATTCGCTGCTCGAGTACCGCGCTGTCGCGCCGGATCAGATAGCCTCCGAGCCGCAGATTTTCCTCCACCGTCAGTGCCCCGAACATGCGGCGGCCTTCCGGCACATGACCAAGACCGAGCGCCACGATCTGGTGTGCGCGCAGTCCGGCAAGAGCGTGCCCGGCCATCACAATCTGTCCCGCACGGGGGCGAATCAGGCCGGAAATGGCGCGCAGTGTCGTGGTCTTTCCCGCCCCGTTGCTGCCGAGCAATGCCACGATCTCGCCTTCTCCGACGTCCAGCGAGATGCCATGGAGAACCTCCACGTTCCCATAGCCCACGTGCAGATCGCGTATTTCTAGGAGTCCCACAGCGATTTCTCCCCGGCGGCATCGTCGGCTGCTTCGTCGGCTTCGGCCGTGCCGAGATAGGCGTCGATCACGCGCGGGTCGGCCTGGATCTCGGATGGCGTCCCCTCGGCGATGATGACGCCGTGGTCCATGACGATGATCCGGTCTGACACGCTCATCACCAGCATCATGTCGTGTTCGATCAGTAGCACAGTCACGCCGAAATCCCGGATCCGCCGGATCAATTCCATCAGCGCGTGCTTCTCGGTCGGGTTCATCCCCGCTGCCGGCTCGTCCAGTAGCAGCAGGTGCGGGTTGCTGGCAAGGGCGCGGGCGATCTCCAGCCGGCGTTGATCGCCATAGGGCAGGTCGGCCGCGCGTTCGCCCGCGCGCGCCTCGAGCCCGACAAACGTGAGCCAGCGCAGGCCTTCTGCCGCATGATCCGCTTCTTCGGCGCGAGCGGAGGGCAACGCCAGCAATTCGGCGACGAGCGGCGTATGAAGGCGATGATCCATGCCGATCAGCACGTTCTCGAAGGCCGTCATGTTGGCAAACAGACGGATGCCCTGGAAGGTGCGCGCCATCCCGGCGTGGACGATGCGATGCGGCGCGCCGCCTGCCAGCGAGGCCCCGCGCCAAAGCACCTGGCCGCCGGTCGGGCGGATCACACCGGTCAGGCAGTTGAACACCGTCGTCTTGCCCGCACCGTTAGGGCCGATAAGGCTAAGAATTTCCCCGTTGCGCACGGTGAAGCTGATACCGCCGACCGCCTGCACGCCGCCGAAGCGGCGCTGCATGTTGCGCACCTCGAGCAGGATTTCATCGGTGACCTTTTCCCGGGGCGGCAGGGCTTCGGGATCGCCCGTACTCGCGCGCGGTGCCGCCACCCGGCGCAGCGGTGCCGGCCATAGCCCTTGCGGCCTGAGCAGCATCAGGATCACGAGCCCGATCGCAAAACCGAAGATGCGCCAGAGGTTGAGGAAACGCAGCACCTCGGGTAGGCCGGCGACGATGACTGCACCGAGTATCACGCCCGGAATGCTTCCCCGGCCGCCCAGCACGACGACGATCAGGATCGTCACGGACTGCAGATAAGTGAAGCCGGTCGGGTCGATGGTCCCGAAGCGTGCGGAGAACAGGCTTCCGGCGAGGCCGCCGATCAACGCGCCGAGGATGTACGCCAGCATTTTGACGCGCAGTGTCGGCACGCCGACGGCCTCGGCAGCCGCCTCATCCTCGCGGATACTCGTCCAGGCGCGCCCGAGCCGCGACTGGCCAAGCCGGATCGCAAACACGAGCACCAACACGAGGAACGCGATGCCCAGTTCGTAGACCGCAGCCGGCGAGCTGATTTCATAACCGAACAGGCTGGGGCTGGCGATGCCGTAGATCCCGTTTGGGCCGCCCGTGATGTTGAGATTGGTGGCAACGATGCGCGTGATCTCGCCGAACCCGAGCGTGACGATGGCCAGATAGTCGCTGCGCAGGCGCAGGGTAGGGTAGCCGATGACGATGCCGGAAGCACCGGCAAATATGAGGCTGAACGGCAGCGTT
This sequence comes from Paraburkholderia sp. SECH4, assembly GCF_030511745.1. Classification (NCBI taxonomy): domain Bacteria; kingdom Pseudomonadati; phylum Pseudomonadota; class Betaproteobacteria; order Burkholderiales; family Burkholderiaceae; genus Paraburkholderia; species Paraburkholderia sp. SECH4. The sequence continues at coordinate 13,389 of NZ_JALOCP010000030.1, read as the reverse complement.
TCCCAGAACGAGAAGTGCAACAGCGTTTCCAGCAGCGCCGTCGTGTAGGCGCCGATGGCGAAGAAGGCGGCATAGCCCAGATCCAGCAAGCCGGCATACCCCACCACGATGTTCAGCCCGAGGCCCAGGATCGAATAGGTGGCGATGGTTAGGCCGACATCGACGATATAGTTGCTGGCGACAGCGGGTAGCGCCATCGCGGCGATAAGCAGCGCGACGCCGGCAGGACGAGCTCGATGCGATAACCCCTGCATGGCGCTCATAGCGCTACATTCTCTCGACGACGCGCTCGCCGAACAAACCCGTCGGTTTGATCACGAGCACGGCGATCAGGACGCCGAACACGAGCACATCGGTCCACCGCGATGAGACATAGCCCGCGCTAAAGGACTCCAGCAGGCCAATCAGGATGCCGCCCGCCATTGCGCCCGGGATATTGCCGATGCCGCCAAGCACGGCAGCGGTGAAGGCGCGCAGGCCCAGCACGAAGCCCATGAAGAAATTGATCTGCGTGTAGTAGAGCCCTTCCATGACGCCGGCCACGGCGGCCAGCGCCGAGCCCAGGAAGAAGGTCAACTGGATCAGTCGCTCGACATTGATACCCATCAGACGCGCCGCGTCCTGATCGATCGCCAGCGCGCGCATCGCGGTGCCGACGAAGGTGCGGTGAACGAAGAAATACAACGCGAGCATCAACGCAAAGCTGGCGACGATGATGCTGACCTGGGCGAACGTGATCTGTACGCCCTGGAATTCGAGTCCTGCCTGGCTGAGCACATGGGGATAGGTGTTGAAACCGGCGCCGTAAAGCAGCAGCACGCCGTTTTCCAGTGCCAGCGAGACGCCGAGTGCGGTGATCAGAATGGATAGCCGCGGCGCGCGCAACAGCGGCTGGTAGGCCACGCGTTCGATGGCGAGGCCGAGTGCGCCCGTGACCGTCATCGCGGCCACAAGGGCGATCAGCAGCGCCAGCGCGAGCGGCAGGTGTGCTGCGGCAAGCACCGTCAGACCGGTCCAACCGATGAACGCACCCACCATGAACAAGTCGCCGTGAGCGAAGTTGATCAGCCGGATAATCCCGTAGACCATCGTGTAGCCGAGGGCGACGAGCGCATAGAACGAGCCGATCGTCAGCCCTTCGATGACGAACTGGAAGAAGTTGCTCATGGCGAGGCGCGCGGCGCGACGGGGCCTATTTCATCGCCATCCAGTGCCCCGCGGCATCCTGCTTCTGGTAGGGGGCGAAATTGTCGCCGCGAACGATGATGGTGATGTACACCGCCACGCTGCGGTCGCCCTTCGGATTAAAGCCGATCGTCCCAGTTGCGCCCTGGTAGTTCGAGATCTTGTGCAGGGCGGCCGTGATCGCGGCGGGCGTCGCCGACTTTGCGTCTGCGATCGCCTTCGCCGTGACGCCGACGGCATCGTATTCGTAGACCGAATACGGTCCAGGCCCTTGCCCGTAGGCCTTTGTATAGTCGTCGACGAAGCTGTGCGCGCCGCTCAGGAACTGCGCCAGCGGCGCCGTGGTGATGATCATGTCATTGGCCGCGGGGCCGGCTGTCTTCATCAGCGTTGGGTCGTTGGTGCCGTCGCCGCCCATCAAGGTCATCTTCAGGCCGAGTTGCCGAGCCTCTTTCACGAGCAGGCCAGCTTCGGAGAAATAGCCGGTGTAGTAGATCACGTCCGGCTTCAGTGAGGCGACATGGGTCAGCGTTGGCGAGTAGTCCATCTGACCGGGCGTGATGGCGTCGTCGTAGACGACCTCGACACCGTCCTTTTTCAGGGCGGCCACGGTGTTGTCGGCGAGGCCCTTGGCATAGGTCGTGTTGTCGTTGATCACGGCCGCGCGTTTCGCGTGTAGCGAGTTTTTCATGAAACTGGCTGCAAACGGCCCCTGTTCGTCGTCTCGGCCAATCGTGCGGAACACGTTGTCGTAGCCCATCTCGGTCAGCTTGGGATTGGTCGACGCGTCCAGCACATAGGGAATTCCGGCGCGATGAAAGGTCGTCAGTTCCGGCAGCGCCGCACTGGAGCAGTACCCGCCAGCCACTGCAACGACGCCCGCGTCCACGAGCTTCTGTGCCGCCTGCACGGCAGTCTGCGCGTCGCAGGCGTCGTCCTCGGGCACCAGTTCGATCTGCTTGCCGAGCACGCCACCCGCGGCATTGACCTTGGCGGCGGCAAGCTTGGCGCCGTTGAGAATGTCCGTGCCGGCATTGGCGGAACTGCCCGATAGCGGCACGGGCACGCCGATCTTGATGGTCTGGCTTTGTGCCGGACTGGGGGCCATGCCGGCGAGCGCGGCCAGAGCCACCGATGCCGCGATTGTCGTTTGGCGCAGGACGCGACTTGCGGCCGGCCTGCCATTCTTCTGAGCAATCATGTTGGAAACTCCTTATTGTGAAAGGGATCGGAGCGATCCACCACACGGCTATCCCGGTGGCATCAGAAAACGGATGGAAACGTACGTCGCATGCAAGTTGTAATCTGCCAGTTCAACGGCCCGACTCGCGGTCTCATCGCAGCGCTACCATGAAAGCGTGTTTTTTCATGATAGAACTCGCCGCACCTTTCGCTGGTATAGGGTATCCGCGTATAGGACACCGTACAAAAACGTAGCGACCACGTTATATTGAGTAAGTGCTCTGCATGGGGCTTGAGTCAGCCATGAAAACCGTTGTGCTGGGGGGCGGAATTGCGGGCGTCACGGCCGCCTGGTACCTCGCCAGGGAGGGCCGCGAGGTGACGGTGATCGACCGCCAGCCGGGCGTCGCGCTCGAAACCAGCTTTGCCAACGCCGGGCTGGTCGCGCCCGGACATTCGTACACGTGGGCTTCTCCGCGGGCGCCGAAAATTCTGCTGAAATCGCTCTTCGTCGACGGGCAGGCGCTGCGCCTGAAGCTGAACGCGGACCCTCACATGTGGGCCTGGTGCTTTCAGTTCCTGCGCAATTGCACGGCGGAGCGTTCACGTCAGAACACCACGCGTAAGGTGCAGCTGTGCCGCTACGCACAGAGTCAACTGCAGCAACTGACTGCGGCCGAACACCTGCAATACGATCGCATCAGTCGCGGCCTGTTGTACCTGTATCGCGACGAAGCTTCTTTCGCGCGAGGCACGCAGAACATGTCGATCCTGGCGGACAACGGGCTGCCGCTCAAAACGCTCGATGCGGCGCAGGTGGCCGCGCGCGAGCCGGCGCTCGCGCATGCCCGTGACAGGATCGCGGGCGCGATTTATTGTCCAACCGATGAAAGCGGCGATGCGCATTTGTTCACCCGCGAGCTGAAGGCGGCGTGTGAGCGTGTCGGCGTGCGTTTCGAATTCGATACACCCATTAGCGCGATCGAAGCGTCCGGCGATCGGGTCGTTGGCGTGCACACGCCGACGGGCCTCATCCAGGGCGACGAGTTCGTCCTCGCACTCGGTTCCTGGTCGCCCTTCCTGGCGCGCCGCCTGGGCTACCGGTTGCCGGTGTACCCGGTAAAGGGCTATTCCGCCACGTTTCCTGTCGGACCCGAGCATCGTCCGCCGGATCTGGGAGGCGTCGACGAAAACAATCTCGTGGCGTGGGCGCGTTTTGGCCAACGGCTGCGCTTTACCGCGACCGCCGAGTTCGCCGGCTACGACACTCGCCACACGCCCGCTGATTTCACGCAGATGCTGCAGGCGGCCCGCGAGTTGTTCCCCGACGGCGCCGACTACAGCCGCGCGTCCTACTGGGCCGGTCTGCGCCCGATGACCCCCGAAGGGACACCGCTGATCGGCCGCACGCGTCACCGGAACCTGTACCTGAACACCGGCCACGGGCACATGGGATGGACGATGTCGTGCGGCACTGCAAAACTGCTGGCCGACATCATGGCCGGTCGCCAGCCCGAACTCGACATGACAGGGATGACACTGAAATGAGCACGAATCCACTGCAGGACGATGCCTACGTCAGGCTCGAATTCGCGCTGGACGACGGCATCTGCCGGCGCGCCGCGATTGGACTGGTGGTGCTCGCCACCGATCATACGATCGAACACGAGTGGCGCAAGCTGCTGACTCAGGATGGGGTGGCTTTCTATGAGAGCCGCGTGCTCAACTCGCCGGACATCACGCCCGAACGCCTTGCGGAAATGGATGCGCGCATCGCTTCGGCGGTCGCGCTGATTCGTCCGGCGGAGCGGATCGATGTCGTGGCGTTTGGCTGCACGTCGGCCTCGATGGTGATCGGCGAGGAAAACGTGTTCGCGCGCATCCGCGAAGCGCGCCCGGGCGTGGCGTGCACCACGCCGATTACCGCTGCGCTTGCTGCGCTACGCGCGCTGGGTGCCCAGCGCGCGGCACTGTTGACGCCCTATGTGCGTTCGATCAACGACTATATGCGCGACTACATCGAGGCGCGCGGCGTCGGCATTACGCGCATGGCGTCGTTCGAGCATGCAAACGATAACGAAGTGGCACGGATCGACACTGCGTCTCTGCAATCTGCTGTCGAGCGCCTTGCACGGCACGCGGACGTGGACGCCGTTTTCGTGTCGTGCACGAGCTTGCGGATCGCCGAACTCGTTCCAGAACTTGAAACGAGGATCGGCAAGCCGGTGATATCGAGCAACTTCGCGATGGCCTGGCACGCGTTGCGACTCGCGGGCGTGGAAGACCGCGAACCTCAGCGCGGGAGGTTGTTTGCGCTGTGACTGGCGCGTGCGCTTGCTGCAACTGACGCGTGCGCGAGGCCCACATGCGCTCGCGCGGGTTGTGCAGATTCCACATGTTCAGGTCGGCCACCTGCGGACCTTCTGTTGTCGTGCAGAAGCATGGGGAAGGGCACGCGCGCCCGGTCACTGCGCCGCGCCGTCACCCTGTTTCTTGTGTTGCGACGCCATCCGCTCCTGCTGGGCGGGAGGTACCGGATCGTAGTGGCTGAGCTGGATGCTGTAGTTACCGTGCCCGCCCGCGATGGCGTTCAGCCGCGACTGATAGTCGTTGAGTTCGGACAACGGCACCTGGCCTGCGACGACTACGGTGTTGCCCGCGGCCGAGCGTGTGCCATGGACTTGCCCGCGCTTCGCGGACAGGTCGCCGATAATGTCACCCATCGCGGCTTCCGGCGTCATCACCTCGATGTCCACGATAGGTTCGAGCAGGACGGGCTGAGCTTTCAGCACCGCGTCGATGAAGGCCTTGCGGCCGGCGGAAATGAATGCCACTTCCTTGGAGTCGACTGAATGGCTCTTGCCGTCGAAGACAGTGACGCGCACATCCTGCATCGGAAAGCCGGCCAGCGGCCCACTGTCGATAACCTGAAGGATGCCTTTTTCCACGGCGGGCATGAACTGGCCGGGGATGGCGCCACCCTTGACGGCGTCGACGAACTCGAAACCCGTACCGCGCGGCAGTGGCTCCACGCGCAGCATCACTTCGCCGAATTGACCGGCACCGCCGGTTTGCTTCTTGTGGCGATGGTGTCCCTCGGCTTTGGCGCCGATGGTTTCCCGATAGGCGATCTTAGGTGGCCGCGTCACGACCTCGAGCTTGTACTGCTCGGATAGTCGCTCCAGCATGAGGCGCAGGTGCAACTCGCCCAGACCGCGCACCACCGTCTCGTTGGTGCCGACCGGGTGGTCGATGCGCAGACATGGGTCCTCCGCACTCAGCTTTTGCAGAATCTCCCAGAGGCGCTGCTCGTTGCCTCGGCGCGCAGGCTCGATCGCCAGTCCATAGATCGGCGTGGGGAAGTCGAGCGGGGTCAGGTGGATGTTGCCGTCCTCAGGGGCGTCGTGCAGGACGGCATCGAAGCCGATCTCGTCGATCTTGGCCGTGGCGCAGATATCGCCTGGGCCGGCTTGTGGAACATCCACGTGTTCCTTGCCCTGCAGCATCATCAGATGGGCGACTTTGAACGATTGCCGCGCGTCACCGATATAGAGCTGGCTATCCCGCCTGATCGTGCCCTGATGGACGCGAAACACGGCCATCTTGCCGATGTAAGGGTCCATGACGATCTTGAAGGCGTGGGCCAATACATGCTTGTCGGCGACCGGTTCGGCACGCACGACTTCCTGGCGGCCGCGGGCATCGCGGTAGAAGAGGGGCGGGTTGCCTTCCATGGGATTGGGCAGAAGCCGGACGAACACGTCGAGCAATTCCGCGATGCCGGCACCGTTGGCCGCTGACGTGAAGCAGATCGGCACCAGATGAGCTTCGCGCAGCGCCCGCTCGAAGGGCTCATGCAACTGCTCCGGGCTGATGGCTTCGCCTTGTTCCAGGTAAAGCTCCATCAAAGCAGGATCGATCTCGACCACTTGATCGACCAGCGCATTGTGCGCCGCCGCAACAGACAGGAAGTCGGCCTCGCCGGCGGGGTTGAAAAAGCAATCCACCACTTGGCCGCCGCTTTGCGCCGGCAGGTTGATCGGCAGGCATTCCTTGCCGAAGGCCTCCTGGATATGCGTCAGAAGCCCCGGAAGATCGACCTTTTCGCGATCGATACCATTCACAATGATCATTCTGCAGAGCTTGCGTTTTTCCGCCCACGCCATCATGCGCCGGGTGGTCATTTCGATGCCGGTCTGCGCGTTGATGACAATGGCGACGGTTTCTACAGCGGGCAGGGCGCTGATCGACAGCCCGGAAAAGTCCGGATAGCCGGGCGTATCCAGCAGATAGATGCGGGTATCCCGGTAGTGCAGATGGGCGACGGCGGAGTTAAGGGAGTGGTGATATTTGCGTTCGAGCGGGTCGAAATCGCAGACCGTGTTGCCGCGTTCCACGCTGCCGGGGGCGCGTAACTCACCACCCTGGTGGAGCAGGGCTTCGACAAGCGATGTCTTGCCACATCCGGCATGGCCGACCAGAGCGATGGTGCGGATGGCGTCGGGGCTGTAATGCATGGCCGCCCTCGTCCAGTAGTGGATGTGGGGCCATTATTGGCGAAAACGGACCGGTGTGCCATACGACGCCATCAGTGCGGACCCTTAGGCGCGTGGCCATCGAATACGTGATTCGTCTGGCCGCGTTGAACGCAAGGCCGATGCGCGTTCGCCAACGTCGAACGAGGCGCAAAATTGAATCGTCCGGTGGAAGCTATGCGCAGCCTGCTGCAAAGTCTGCGTCGACCCTCAGACGGAGGCCACAATGATCGATTTCAGGGAAGCCCGGGAGCGGATGGTTGTACGGCAAATCGCAGGGCGGGGCATCCGCGATTCCAACGTGCTATCCGCGATGCGCAGTGTGCCGCGCGAGGAGTTCGTACCTGCGCAACTCCGTGAATTCGCGTACGACGATAGCGCGTTGCCTATCGCGAGCCAGCAAGCGATTTCGCAGCCCGCAATCGTCGCGCAGATGATGGAGGCGGCCGAACTGGGTCCGCGCGACCGGGTTCTCGACGTCGGCACGGGGTCGGGGTATGCCGCCGCAATTGCGGCGGCAATCGTGGAGCACGTCCATTCCGTTGAACGCGATCCGGTGCTCGCCGACTCCGCTCGCGAGACGCTCGCGCGGTTGGGCATTTCTAACGTGACCGTTCATCTTGGCGACGGCACGGTCGGTTTGAGTGACTATGCGCCGTATGACGCGATTATTGCCGGGGCTGGCGGCCCGCGTATCCCGCGGACGTGGTGTTTGCAACTGTCGATTGGTGGCCGGATCGTGATGCCGGTAGGGCGCGAGCGTCATCATCAACGATTGATCAAACTGGTGCGTCACGGCGAACAGGATTATCACGAGTGCTGGTTGGGCGAAGTGAGCTTCGTGCCGCTAATTGGTGAGGACGGTTGGGCGGATTACTAGGCTAGAGCCGACCGGCTTCCATGAGCGCGAGCATCTGGACGGCCGCATCACCCGCACATTCGGCGATATCTTCTTCGCTGGGGCTTTTTAAACCAAGCAATGCATCGTCGAAAAGCGTGGCTTTCAGGAGTGCCGCGAAGGTTGCGCCGGCGCCGTACTTATCTCTTACTTCCCAGCCCGTGACAGGCAGCCATCGATCAAGATAGCTCGTGAACAATGCGTCGCGCGTGCCCGTCACCTCCTCGCGATAGCGGCGCGCCAGTTCGGGGAAGCGAGGTGCGTCCCGCGTGACGACGCGATAAAGGTCCAACTGCTCTTTCGAAAGAGCGTGTCGTAAATAATCGCTGCCCGCAATTGGCAATGCGACGGCCGGAGGTTCGCTAAACCAGGTTGGTTCGCCCGGTTCTGCGGGTTCCGACGCGTCAGCCGATTGAGCGCCGGAAGGCGAGCAGGCCGCCTGCATCACTGCACTGAACAGATCGTCCTTGCTCTCGAAGTGACGATATAGCGTCTTGATGGACACACCGGCGTCCGCGGCAATGCGGTTGACCGAGCTTTCGGCATAGCCGCTTTCAAGGAAGGCCCGCAGCGCAGCGTCGACGATCATCGTTCGCTTGCGCGACATCAACGCGGCTTTCGGATTGTCGTCCGACCAGGTCTTGACCATAAGTGTCCCTCTTTTATCTGCTTGACGAATGATACGACAGCGATCACTATACAACAAACGACAGCGATCGCTGTCGTTACTGTGCCGGGTCAACTTTGCCTTTCTGGGCAAGGGCTCGGCTTACATGTGACCGTTTCCCGATGGACATTCAGATGAGTAATCCTCTTTCACAATCGTTGCGGCTGCCCAGCGGCGCGATTCTCGCAAACCGCCTCGTCAAGGCGGCCATGAGCGAAGGCATGGCCGACGCTAACAATCATTCCACGCCGCGCCTTGAAGCGTTGTATAGGCGCTGGGCGCGTTCTGGCGCCGGGCTGCTTCTGTCCGGCAATATTCAGGTGGACCGGTGGCATCTCGAGCGCCCGGGCAATATCGTGATCGACGATGACAGTGGACAGGAACAACTCGCACGGCTCGCCGCTGCGGGGACGTCGGAAGGCGCGCATTTCTGGGCTCAACTCAGTCATACCGGACGGCAGGTGCAAGACGCGATCAACACGTCACCCCTTGCGCCTTCTTCAGTGGATATCGACGTGATGCGGGGCGCCGGCTTTTCGTTCGCCACGCCGCGCGAAATGACGGAAGAGCAGATTCAGCAGGCCATCGGGCAATTCGCCTTCGCAGCCAGGAAAGTGCGCGAGGCGGGTTTCACCGGTGTCTCGTTGCATGGGGCGCACGGCTACCTGATTTCGCAGTTCCTTAGCCCGCTCGCCAACAAGCGCACGGACCGCTGGGGAGGTTCGCTTGAAAACCGCTCCCGTTTCGTGCTCGAGGTGCTGGCTGCGGTTCGCTCCGCCGTTGGTCCGGACTTTCCGGTTGCGCTGAAGCTCAATTCATCTGATTTTCAGAAGGGCGGGTTCACCAACGCCGAGTGCATCGAACTCGTGAAGAAGCTCAACGATTCTTCGCTCGATCTGCTCGAGCTATCGGGCGGTTCGCTTGAGCAGCCGAAGATCGCGGGCCTTACGCTAATGGACGAGGGGGAAGACGCACCGCGCGAAAGCACCGTCAAGCGTGAAGCCTTTTTCGTGGATTTTGCCGCCTCCGTTCGTGCCGCAGCGAAGATGCCCGTGATGGTGGTCGGCGGATTTCGCACGACGGCAGCCATGATCGAATCGCTGGAGCGTGGTGAACTGGATGTCATCGGGCTCGGCCGTCCGATCATTGCCGATCCTGAGATTCCGAAACGCATTCTCGCTGGTGAAGTTGATCGTGCGCTTAGTCCCGAGGCTGCGCTCCATCCGTTTCATCTTCTGCCATGGAATAACATGCAGCTTGAGCGTCTGGCAGACGGGCTCGACCCGGATCTGTCGCTGGCGGGTGCCGAGGCCGTGGAGCAGTTCACGGAACTCGAGACTCGCAACATAACCGCATTGCTGCAGCATCGCGCTTAAGTCATTGTCCGATCTGGAGCCACCGGTTTTCCATATCGCGTCATCGAGCGGCGCGTGAAGCTTGCATGGCGTTTTCTGCGGAGTTGCAGCATCGCCCGAACGCCGCCTCGCATCAAGGGGCGTTCGGGAATACTGCCAAGACAGACTCAGTCAGGTGTACTGCTATTTATACTCGACCAGCACTTCGCGGTATGGGTTGCTACCCTCGTTGCGTGCCTTGTGCGTCGCGGGGACCTTGGCGCCCTTGCCGATTTCGGACAGCACTTCCAGATACCCGTTCTCGCATTTGAGTGAGTAAATCGCGCCCGTCGGCACTTCGAAGATGCCGAGGTCCCCGCCGTTTTCGTCAAAGATATGCAAGGGCGCACCTTCGATCGCGTACCACATGTATGAAAGCGTGTGGGTATGTACCGGCGTTTCCTTGCCTGGAGCGAGAACGAAGTTCCATACAATGACTTTGTCATTCTCAAATACCTTTTCACTGCCGACACCAGCCATGATCGTCTCCTTGAGTGTGCGAATGTAGCGAGAGGCATCCTGCATTGCAGCAAACGCCATTCACGTTCGGACTTCAAAACGTGTTGGTCGGCCGTCAGGCCGTACTTCGATAGCTGCGGTGCAGGAAGGCCTGTACGCAGAGTAGGCGAATGTCCCACTTGCAGTGGCTCCGGCCGTATGCAGACTTGTCACAGACGAGGCCGATTTATCATTCCGTATGGTGACTTTTTTGCGCGATGCGGCCGAGACACTGCGAACGCTTTGAATTCATCAGGACGGCAGGAGGCATTACATGTCGGAACCTTTACGAATCATTCACGGGCCGTTCGGAAGGGTGGCGTTGCTGCTGCTGGACAAGAGCATGGTCCTCCATGCACATCGGGTTTCCCACGTCATCTTCAAGGAAGGCGGTCCTGACATCCAGTTCGGGGTCCGCAATCGTGAGTATGTTTTGTCAGACAAGAACGTGCTACTCGTGAATGCGTGGGAGCCGCATTTCTATGAGCATCGCCCACAATCGCAGTCGACGGTGCTGCTCGCACTTTATCTCGAGCCGGATTGGTTGAGGGATGTCGACCGGCGTTTCGCGTACAGTATTCATCCCCGGTTCTTTCCGAGTTCTTCCGTGCTGTTGCAGGGGAAGCTCAGCCGCCTTCATTCTGACCTGCTCGATATTCTGACCGACCGTGAGGGCCGGTCGCTTGAAGCGGTCCAAGGGCTGATCGCCGAGATGACAGGCGAACTGGTCGGCAAATCGCCCCACGGGAACGTACTTTCAGCAGCCGGACTCGTTGGCGGTATCGCGTACGACATCAGGATTCGTCGTGCGATCGAAGCAATGAAACAGGCGATGGGCCTTACACCCGACTTCGACGATCTTGCACAACGGGTTGGGCTATCGCGTCCGCATTTCTTCCATCTATTCCACAAGCAGACAGGCATGACGCCCGCGACTTTCAGCAGCATGCTGAGGATGGACCTGTCGATCGAAAGTGTTTCGCAGCAGGAAATGGCACTTCGGGATATCGCGCTCGATCTGGGCTTTGACTCGCCGGGAAATTTCACGCGTTTCTTTGTTCGTCAGCAAGGCGTGACACCCAGCCAATACAGACGCAGCGTTCAATATGTCGCCGGGGAAGGGCGGTGACAGAGCCGGGCGTAGCGGTCGCTCTCGACCTGGCGCGAGGCGTAGCTCTATATCGAAGATGCCCCACCTCGCGTGCTCGCGGCAAATCTATTCAGAGAGCAGCAATCAGATGATGCCGCCCAGCTTCAATGCATCGATGGTCATATGTGCGCCGAGGGCAACCAGAACAACGCCCATAGTCCAGCGTTGAGCCTGCAGGAGTCCCGGGCGACTGGAGAGGAACGTCGCCATGCTCCCAGAGCAGACCGCCACGAAACCATTGACGGATGCGAACGCGACAATCAACGACGAACCGAGCACGAGCGATTGCCTGAGAACGCTGCCGTCCTGGTAGTTGATGAATTGCGGCAGCAGGGACAGAAAGATCATCGCGAGCTTGGGATTCAGCAGACTAGTCGTTGCGCCCATCGCGAAGAGCCGGCGAGGTTGTTCGCGAGGCAACTCACGAACCTCCAGGGGAGAGCGGCCACCAGGCTTCACAGCCTGCCATGCCAGATAGAACAGATACGCAGCGCCCCCTGCGCCCAGAACGCTGCCTGCATAAGGCACGCTCAGGAAAAAGGCGGTGATGCCGAACGCTGCCCCAAACATATAGAAGAGGTATCCGAGCATGACGCCCGCAAGCGAAATAAGCCCGGCCGTGCGTCCTTGCGCAATCGAGCGCGACATCACGTAGATCATGTTCGGCCCCGGTGTCACAGCAAGCATTCCGCCGACCGCCAGAAATCCGTAAATCGAAACCGTACCGTGCATTTTCCCGGGCTCCCCCAAGTGGTCATCGGTCGTAGTATCGCTTTGATGCATACTCCAGTAAAACGCATTAAATTGAATCTATTACTCAGATTTTCTGACTAAAGTGAAAAAACTCGATCTGGACGTGCTTGAAATGTTGGTGGCGGTCGCCGATACAGGATCGTTTGTTCGAGGTGCGGAGTCCGTGCGTCGGTCGCCGTCGGCGGTGAGCATGCAGATAAAGGCGCTTGAAAAAGCGCTGGGAAAACCGCTCTTCGTGCGAAGCACCCGCAACGTAGCGATTACCGCAGAGGGCAAGACGCTCCTGGACTATGGCCGTCGAATGCTCGCGATGCGCGAGGAAGCATGGGCGTCGGTAGTTCGCCCGGAGATGAAGGGCCGCGTAACCATCGGTGTTCCTGACGACTACGCTTCATCGTTGCTGCCGCAGGTTCTGGCAAAGTTCGCGGTTGCTCATCCGCGTGTGGAAATTCGGGTGATCGGTTTGCCAAGCAGTGAGCTTGTTCCATTGCTCAAAGACAACACGCTCGACCTGGCTTGCTTCACAAAAACAAGGGGCGTCGCGGGCGAATTCATCCGATTCGAGCCAATGGTGTGGGTCGGGTCGCCAGCAAGAAAAGTGTGGAAAGAGCGCCCGCTTTCGATTGCCGTTTTCGCACATGGCAGTACTGCGCGTGCCCACGCCATCAGCGCGCTCCAGCGCGAAAATATCAAATACCGGATGTCCTACGAAAGCCCGAGTTTGTTGGGCCTTATCAGCATGGTCGAAGCAGGGCTCGCGATCGCACCTCTTGCAAGATGCAGCGTACCGGCGCACCTCGTTCAGCTATCGCAGAACGAAGGGTTGCCGGCATTGAATGACCTCGAAGTCGTTTTGGCCCGCAGTGCGCGGTCTGGGCGACCGCCCTGCGATTTTCTTGCTGAACAGATTCTGGCTGATTTGAGGGTTTGAACCGGTCGCTCGATGGCCGAATCGCCGCATAAAAACGCCGATTGTCTGCGCTTTACCGCTGTGTCCCTCTAAGCGTGAACACACCTCCATGCCAGATGTTTGGCGTGATGGTGTCGTCGAGGGCTTGTTGTTTGACATAATATAAATTATCAACAGGACTGGTATGTTTGAGAGTGTTGCGTCCGGTCAGGTTTCT